>JANNTO010000339.1:0-6679 GCA_031403675.1 Gammaproteobacteria bacterium
GGCGGCGCCCGCCGCCAAGCGCGGGAACGATACTAGATCGAAACGTTTCCGGAAACATGCCGATGATTGCATCGTCATTCTGTTGCAGCCACGCATAAGTCAGTTCAGTCGTCGCCGGGCGAGCCATCTGCCGGAATACGACGCCGACCATCTCGGTGCCCTTGAACTGGTCGGCTAGCACTGCGGCCTGCAGCTTCCGCACCAATGCCGGATCTTCCACGCGCGCCAGCGCGCCCGCTGCGGATTGCCGGAATTGCGGGTCCTCGGCTACGACCGCCTGCTTCAACAGCAGATCGAAGAACGGTTCCCCGAGATCCTGCACCCCGACCGTGAAAATGGTCTCCCATTCGCTTGCTGGGGCGGCAGACGAATCCGGGTCGCCATGGAGTCCAAGCACTTTCGCCGCCTGTTCTGCCAACGGCTGGCGCATGGACTGATCCCGCGCGACCACAATGAGAAAACGCTGCAGACTCTGCCTCAACAACTGCGAACCGGAATCGGCGGCGTTCTCGAGTTCGGCATAACGTGGCGTGACGATATTGCCCAAGACCGGCTCGATCGAACGGAGCGGCGCTGCGTCGATGATCCGGGTGATGCCCTCCAGGTATTCGGCTGCCGCGTTGACAACATCCCAGGCACTGTGGCCGGCAAGCGCGATCAGGCCGGATACATACAGATCAGCGGAAACCACGCGTGCCCGGAATGCCGCATCGAGACTGTCGACCAGCACCAGGGCTTCGGCTGGGCTCAAGGCCGCGACACCGGCGATCAGGCTCTTCCAGCCGGCTTCGTCCAGCGTGAAGCGGTAGTAGCCGGCGCCATCGGCATTCGGATGTACGACGGTTGGGCAATGCTTCGCATCAAGATCAATGGTCTGTTCCTTCTGGCGGAGCAGGGCGCAGCTGCTTCTGCGCTCGCCACCAATCGCGTAGGAAGCGCAAAAAGGAATCTGCCATTGACTGGCGTCGGGCTCAATCGCTGAGCCGAGTGGCGCATAGCGAGCCTGACGCAAATTCAAACGGGGTTGCTGCCGGTCCGTGCAATCAAGGGTAGCCGACACCAGCGGCACGCCGGCTTGCTCGATGAAGGAGTGGAACGCCGAACCGATTTCAGCGCGATCGGAACCCTCGGCAATCGAGGCGATGAAATCCTCCGCCGTTGCCGTGCCGTCCTGGTGTCGCTGCAGATGCAAGCGAATGCCAGCCTGGAACTGCTCCTCGCCAACGTAACGCTCCAGCATCGCGAGCACACCGCCGCCTTTCTGATAGGTGATGCCATCGAATGCGCCGGCGATCTTGTCATTGTGATCGATGGGCTCGCGCATCTGGCGTGCGGCCGCCAGGGAGTCGTTCGCCATGGCTCCCAATGCACCCTTCAGGGTGTCCCGGTCGAACTCACCTTTGGGCCAGAACGTATGCGACGCCTTGTTCTGGATCCAGGTCGCAAAGGATTCATTGAGCCAGATGTCATTCCACCATTTCGGCGTCACCAGATTGCCAAACCACATGTGTGACATTTCGTGCGCGTGGATCGAGGTGTAGTCGCGCCGCTGCGTGAGCGGCGAATCTTGGTTCATCAGCAGCAGGTATTCGTCATAGGTGATTGCCCCGACGTTCTCCATGGCGCCGCCAAATCCCTCCGGCACGGCAATCAGGTCGAGCTTCTCGTATGGATAGGGCGTGCCGAAATAGGCTTCGAGCGCCGCAAGCAGTCCATTGGTATTTTTGAGCGCGTAGTGCATTTGCGCGCCGCGTCCGCGCGCAGCGATGCCCCGCAGCGCCAGTTCGCGCTTGCGGATGGAGTTGGCAGGCAGCATGCCGTAGTCGACGACGTCGTAGGGCCCGACGGCAAAGGCGAGCAGGTAAGTCGGCAGCGGTCGTGTCCGAATGAAGACGTGCTTGATGCGACCATCGCCCAGATCTTCGGCCGACACTTCAGGCGTGGTGGTCACGGCGACATCGCCCTTGGGCGCGACCACCGAGAGTTCAAACGGGACCTTGAAACCGGGCTCGTCGAATCCCGGGAATACCTGCCGCGCGGCGATCGGCTGGAACTGCGTGACCGCATACGGAAGTCCGCCGCTCTCGACCTTGTACAGCGCATTGGCGGCAGTATTGAACGGCGCGCTGTAGGTGAAATGCAGTTGCGCCGGCCCGGCAGGGGCGGCGCGCGACAACGACACCTGCGCAACCCCGGAATCCAGGCGCTGCGCGTAGGTCGCATCGATGCGCTTCGTGTCCTTGTCGGTCATGAAGACTTCGGACACATCGAGGTTCTTGCCATGCAACCAGATCGCGTCCTGGGACGCATTCAATGTCACGTCGATGACTACCTGGCCGGAGAACCGGTCCTTGGATGGGTCGATCGACAATTCGATACGGTACTGGCTCGGCACCACGGCGCTGCCGAGGCGGCCGACCGGCGCTTCGCTCGCTGCGGACTCAGTCGCAAGCAACGCGAGTGGCGCGGCCGCAAGGACCATGCACCGCAGGACGGTTGTTAATGACATTTCGAGAGCCCCCATGGAATCGTTTGTGTAGCCAGTCAGAGCGGAATTTTACGCTATGATTCGCGCCCCGATGAACAAACTCATTGCCCTCCTGTTGATTCTGGTTCCTGCCAGTGTGGCGACCGCCGCCAACGACCCCCATTCCTACGCCGAACCAGACCGTTTCCTGGTCCGGCATGTCGCGCTCGACCTGTCCGCCGATTTCTCCGCCCACCGACTGGAAGGCACGGCCGAGCTGACGGTCGAGCGCCTCGATCTGTCGGCGAAAAAGCTGTATCTGGATACGAGGGATCTCGAGATCCGATCCGTCCAGTTACTTGATGCAACGGCACCGGCACGAATGCTGGCGTTTCGCGTTGATTCACCCGACCCGGTCCTTGGTAGCCGGTTGACGATCGAATTGGCATCGTGTTGTGCCGCACCTGCGTTGATGCATCTGCGCATCGAGTACCGCACTTCGACTGAGGCCAGCGCGCTGCAATGGCTCGAACCCGCGCAGACCTCGGGCCCGCATCCTTATATGTATAGCCAGGGCCAGGCGATCCACGCGCGCAGCTGGATTCCAATGCAGGACACCCCAGCAGTACGCGTGACTTACACCGCGCGCATCCGCACGCCGCCGGAACTGGTTGCCGTGATGAGCGCCGCGCGCATCGAGAATGCAGCTGGGGCGCCCGGCGAATTTCGCTTCGCGATGAAGCAGCCGATTCCGGCCTACCTGATCGCACTCGCGGTCGGCGACCTCAAGTTTCAGAGCCTCGGAGCGCGAGTCGGCGTGTGGACCGAGCCCGCACGACTCGCCGCAGCCGCGCACGAATTTGCTGACCTGCCGCGCATGCTGGAGATCGGCGAGAGCGTGGTCGGCACGTATCGCTGGGATCGCTACGACCTGCTGATCATGCCGCACAGTTTTCCCTACGGCGGGATGGAGAATCCGCGGCTTTCGTTCATCTCGCCGTCGATCGTCGCCGGCGATCGCAGCCTGGTCGCCGTGATCGTGCACGAACTCTCTCATTCCTGGTCCGGCAACCTGGTGACGAATGCGACCTGGAACGACTTCTGGCTCAACGAAGGATTCACGACCTATATCGAGCGTCGCCTGTTCGAGAAGCTGTACGGTGAACGTCGCGCGCAAATGGAAGACGCCATCGGCTACGAGCACCTGACGCAGGCCATCGCCGATGCCAATGCCGCCGGGCTGGCGAAGGATTCTTCACTGCAACTCGATCTCGCGGGCCGGGATCCGGACCAAGCCACATCGGACATCGCCTACGAAAAAGGCCGCTGGTTCCTGGGTTATCTCGAAGCGCGTTTTGGCCGACCCGCATTCGACGCCCTGCTGCGCGAATACTTTGATTCCCATGCCTTCCAGGCCATGGACACCGCGGGATTCCGGTCTTACCTGCTGGCGTACCTGACGCGCCCGGGTGCGCCGGAGATTCCGGTCGCTGAAATCGACGAGTGGTTGTACGGCGTCGGCATGCCGGCAACCGCGCCCGCGATACCGCACGGCGTATTCGACGCGGTCGATCGTGCAGCCACAGACTGGCGTGCCGGGCGACTCGCGGTGGACCAACTGCCGGCGGGTGATTGGGTTCCACAGGAGTGGGTTCGATTCCTGGACAATCAGCCCGCGGACCTCGATGACGCAAAGCTTGCTGAATTGCGCTCGCATTTCAAACTCGGCGCCGACGGCAATGCGGAGATTGCGCGAAGCTGGTTGACGCTGGTCGTGCGAACCGTATACGAACCTGCGCACTCCGACCTCGAACGCTTCCTTACGAGCACGGGGCGACACAGGCTGGTGGTCGGCCTGTACCGCGACCTCGCGCGCAGCGAGACCGGGCTCGAACTGGGCCGGCGAATCTACGCCAAGGCGCGGCCCGGATACCACGCGGTGATTCGGGCGGCGGTCGAGCGGTTGTTGCTGCTGGAAAATGGCTCCGTGACCGGCTGAGACTTCGCATTCGCTGCGTTATGAGCGCGAGCCAACCAGGAGCCAGGTCACATCTGCCGGAAGTGATGCAGGTAGGTGCGGCTCACGGGCAGCACGTCGGTGCGGCCTTTCAAATGAATCTGTGCGGTCTCATTCAGGCTCCGCGTGACTTGGCTGATCGCGCGCAGGTTAACCACTACCGAGCGATGCACCTGCACGAATTGCGCGGCGTCAAGTTGCGCCACCAGTTCCTTCAACGGCATCCGGACCAGCGCCTCGCCCGGCTTGCCCGCATCGCCGCGCCAGGCGATCAGCGTGTACTTCTCGTCGGAGCGCAGGAAGTCGATCTCGTCCACCGGAATCATGCGCAGTGCCGGCCCGATGGATGCCCGGACAAAGCGCAACGGCGCCAGGCCCGCCTTCTTCTGCAGGTGTGTCGCTAGTTGCTCCAGCAGCGCCTCGACTTCAGGCAGCGGCTTGGCGGCGCGCAGTCGCTCCTGGAGGCGCGCCACCGTGTCGGCCAGGCGCGCTGGCTCCACTGGCTTCACCAGGTAGTCGAGCGCGCCGTGTCCAAAGGCCTGCACCGCGTACTTGTCGTAGGCAGTGACGAACACGAGCTGGGCACGGCGACCAATGATTCTTGCCGCCTCCACACCCGATAGGCCGGGCATGTGTACGTCGAGAAAGCAGATGTCGGGCTGCTTTGCCTCGAACTGATCGACGGCCTCGCGGCCGTTGCGCGCCTGCACGATCACGTCAAGCTCCGGCCAGGCCTGCGTCAGTAGGCGCGTCAGCGACTTGCGCAGCAGCGGTTCGTCGTCGGCAATCAGGGCAGTGGGGCGCCGCTCACTCATGCCGCGGTTCTTTCGGCCGGGAAGTCCACTTCGGCACGAACGCCATGCGGCTCAAACGTGATGAGTCGCAGCTGCGCATCGCCGCCGAAGGTCAACTGCAGGCGCTCGCGCAGCGTTGACAGGCCGGTGCCCAGCCCATCGCCGGCGCGCGTGAGGCCGACGCCCGTGTCGATGACCTGCGCGCGGCAGCGTCCATCCCGCACTCGCACCCGGACCTCGATCCGGCCGCCTTCCACGCCCGGGTCGATGCCATGGCGCACTGCATTCTCGACCAGCGTCAGGAGCGTCATCGGCGGACAGCGTAGCGCCAGGGCCGTCTCGTCGGCGTCAACCTCGAATTGCAGACGGTCGGGCATGCGCATGTGCATCAGCTCGAGATAGGCGCGAACCAGCTCCAATTCCTGCCCCACTGTGGTGGCCGGCTGTTGCAAGCGGGGCACCGCAGCACGCAGGTAGGCTATCAGGCTGTTGAGCACGGTCGAGGCCTGCGGCGAACCGGAGTCCACCAATTCGCGCACGTTCGCCAGCGTGTTGAACAGGAAATGCGGCTCCACCTGTGCCTGCAACAAGCGCAGGCGGGCATCGAGCGCCTGGCGTTCCATTTCGCCGCGTTCGCGCTCGAAGGCCACGGCCTGGCTGCGCACGGCCTCGTCGCGTGCGCGCATCAGCGCCGACATGACGACCCACGGTGCAAACAGCAAACCGGTCCCGGTCAGCATCGAAAAGCCGTCCATGCGGTCTTTATCCAGATAGAAAGGCGGCTGATCAGCGCCTGTGGAAGCGATATAGATTGCCAGCACAGCAAGTGGTACGGCGATCGCGACGCCCACCACCTGCAACACCCAGCGCGCGAGCCAACGGGGCAGATGCGCGGGCCATTTCTCAAAGAGCCCGAATACCAGCATGAGGATCAGACCGATCAACATGGTGCGGCCCAGCAATCCGGAAATCGGCGATTTCCAGCCCGCGCTGAGGAGCAAACCCCACAGCACCGAGGCAACGAGCGTGTACCGCATTCGCCGCCAGTCAAACAACAGGGCGAGTCTGCGCAACGTTGGTGAAGTAGCGGCCGAAAACATGGCTTGCCGATAGTACCAACCTTCGCGGCGGGCAGATGCCCTCGGCACCACGCGAATCCCGGGAGATCAGCAGTCAGGACCGGCGTTCGTCTACCCATGCCGTGTGTCATCCGCTCTCAGCGGTCGTCCATCGCATGAGGGTTTTCGGCTCGCGGGTGTTCGGCCAAAGTGCACGCCCCAGGACAAGTCCATGGACATGAATAACAAGAAAGCCGTCGAGGCGATTAACCCGATCACGATTCCGACTCGGAACAGCGACTCGGAGGCCAGGACATTGCTGGCCGTGGCGAGCGCATCTCCC
>JANNTO010000340.1:0-7104 GCA_031403675.1 Gammaproteobacteria bacterium
CGGTAAACGTCTTCACCGCTTCGTGCGCGTCGGCCGCTTCGGCGCGCAGCTTGGCGCGCACCAGGTGGTACTCCATCGGATCGGCGCGCTGCCGGTACGGCATGCCTTCGGCGCGGTTCTGCGCATCGCTGATGCGCTCCAAGGTCACCGGATGGCTGCGCAGGTAGCCGGGCACGTTGCCGCTATCCATGATCCGCGTATAGCGCTGCAGTTTTTCGAAAAACGTCCCCATCGCGCGCACGTCGAAACCCGCCCCCGCGAGGGTCTGGAAACCGATGCGGTCGGCCTCGCGTTCGAAATCGCGACTGAAGCTGAGCTGCGTCTGGATCGCACTGCCCTGCACCGCGACCGTGGCGCCGGAGGCCAGGTCGGGGCGCGAGCGCGCCAGCAGTATCGCGGCCGCCATCGCGATCATCATCGGCAGCTGCATCTGCTTTTCGATCCCGATCTGGCGCGCGATATGGTGCTGCGTCACGTGGGCCATTTCGTGGCCGAGCACCGATGCGATTTCGGACTCATTGTCGGCGGCGCTGATCAGGCCCGTATGCACGCCGATGAAGCCGCCCGGCAGCGCGAAGGCGTTGATCGACGCGTCGCGAATGGCAAAAAGTTCGAAATCCCGGCGCGGCCCCGTGCCGGCGTTGCTCAACCTGGCCCCCAGCCCGTTCAGGTATTCGGTGACTTCGGGATCGTCCAGGTAGGACGGTTCGCGCAACCGGATGTCGCGCATGATCGATTCGCCGATCTTGCGCTCGGTCTGGAGCGACAGGTCGGAACCGCTGGCATCGCCCAGGTCGGGCAACTGCGCAGGCGATGGCGTCGACGAATACTGCGCAAATGCCCGCGGCAGGAAGGCAAGGCACGCTGCCAGCAGCCAAGCGAAGATACGCATCCGTTTATGATACCGTCCCGGGCGTCTGGTTCCCCCGGAGGGCCCCTTGGGCCGCAAGCGTTCCCCGCGACTCGCTCCACAGCTCACGCACTTCGATCGCAAAGGCGGCGCCCACATGGTGGACGTGGGCGCCAAGGGCGAAACGCACCGCGTCGCGGTCGCCTCCGGGCGCATCGCCATGCGCCCGGCGACCTTTCGCATGGTGGTCGAGGGCGGCGCGGCCAAGGGCGACGTACTCGGCGTGGCCCGCGTCGCCGCGATCCAGGCCGCGAAGCGCACCTCGGAACTGGTGCCCCTCGCACACCCGATCGCAATCACGCGCGTGGCGGTGGATTTCAGATTCGACGCCGCACGCAGCGAAATCCTGCTCTTCGCCACGGTGCATTGCCGCGGCCGAACCGGCGTGGAGATGGAAGCATTGACCGCCGCCGCGGTGGGACTGCTCACCATCTACGACATGGTGAAAGCCGTGGAACGGGGCATGGTCATTCGCGACCTGCAGCTGGAAGAAAAGCGCGGCGGGAAGTCTGGGCAGTACCGCCGCAGCGCGGTTATTCGGGCACGCTGAGCAAACAGCAGATCAAGGACTTGGCCGTATTCCTGGTTGATCCGGAATCCCCGGTCAACAGGCAGGAAACTGACGGACTGAGGCGACCGACGCATGCTCGCCGGCGGGATCGCGTGGGCGATCTTGAATCCCGAGGCAGCGCGTGAATTTCATTGCGGCGAAGCGGGATGCTGATTGCGCTTCGCGTTTACGCGCCGCGCGGCGCCTAGATTTTGAAACCAGTTACCATAACAGCTAGCCGATGATGTCGCACAAGCCGATCACTGTCACCCAGCCGTTCCTCCCGGCGTTGGAGGAATTCGTTCCCTATTTGGAGCAGATCTGGCAGCGCAAGTGGCTGACGAACGCGGGCGAGTTCCACCAGCAGCTGGAATCCGAACTCGCCAGACACCTCGGTGTCGCGTACGTCTCGCTGTTTGCCAACGCGACCATTGCGCTGATCACAGCGCTGCAAGCGCTGCGCATCACCGGCGAAGTTATCACCACGCCGTTCTCGTTCGTGGCGACGGCGCACTCGCTGTTGTGGAACAATCTGAAACCGGTGTTCGCCGACATCGAACCGGAGTCGATGAACCTTGATCCGATGCGCATCGAGGAGGCCATCACGCCCGATACCACCGCCATCATGCCCGTGCACGTTTACGGGCGACCGTGCGACGTCGAGGCGATCCAGCATATCGCCGACCGCCGCGGCTTGAAGGTGGTCTACGACGCCGCACCGGCGTTCGGCGTGACTTACCGCAACCGCAGCCTGCTCCAGTACGGCGATCTTTCAATCCTAAGTTTCCATGCGACCAAGGTCTTCACCACCGGGGAGGGCGGCGCCATCGTTTGCCCGGATAGGCGCATGAAACAGAGGATCGACTACCTCAAGAACTTCGGCATAGCCGACGAAGTGACCGTGGTCGGACCCGGAATTATCGGCAAGATGAACGAACTGCAGGCGGCGCTCGGCCTGCTGCAACTCAAGCACATCGGTACCGCGATTGCGCGCCGGCGCGCAATAGACGCGCAATACCGCGCTGGCCTGGGCGGTCTGCGCGGCCTTCGAATGCCAGCGCTGCCGACCGACAGCGAACAGAACTTGTCCTAGTTTCCGATCCTGGTGGAAGATGGCTTTCCGGTCAACCGCGACGCGCTTTATGAGCGCCTGCGCGCGCAGGATATCTACGCCCGCAGATACTTCTATCCGCTGATCAGCGCGTTCCCGATGTATTGTGGCCTGCCCTCCGCGGCGCCGTCGCATCTGCCGGTGGCGAGTGCGGTGGCGCGGAGTATCCTCTGCCTGCCGATCTACCCCGCGCTCGATGATGGGGACGTGAACCGCGTCATGGACGTAATGCGAAATGTCTGAATCGCCCTACTATTCGGACGCGGAATTGCCCGGGCTTGGACTCGCGGCCTTCGGCGAGCGAGTCCGCATTTCGCGCAAGGCCTCGATCTACGGTGCCGGTGGCATTGCCATGGGCAGCGACGTGCGCGTTGACGATTTCTGCGTCCTCAGCGCCGGGCAAGGCGGTATTCGCATCGGCTCCTTCGTGCACATCGCGGTATTCTGTTCTCTGATCGGCCGGGCGCGCATCGAGCTAGGCGATTTCTCCGGCCTTTCTTCCCACGTCTCCGTCTACTCCAGCAGCGACGACTATTCCGGGGCGAAGCTTACCAATCCGACGGTGCCGAGCGAGTTCACGGACGTACTCCATGCGGACGTTGTCATTGCGCGGCACGTTATCGTCGGCGCCGGCGCCGTGATCCTTCCCGGCGCTATCATCGAGCAGGGCGCGGCGGTGGGTGCGCTAAGTCTGGTACGCGGTCGCTGCTTCGAGTTCGGCGTCTACTTTGGCGCGCCTGCCCGCAAAATCGGCGACCGCAAGCGAGATCTGCTGGCGCTCGAGGAGCGCCTGCGTGCCGGCTCCGACCGGAAGACATGAGCTTCCTTCACCTGATCCACGACAGCAAGTTTTCCGGATTCACACACTAGGCGTTTTCCGGTCTTTCATACCGGCCAACCGCCAATACAGCAGGATCAGGGAAGCAATCCGCGGATAGTGTTTCTTGTAGAAAGCGAGATGGCTGCGCTGGTAGGCAGCACGCGTGGCCGCCGGTTGCACGGCGGCCGATCTTCCGCGCAAGTGTACGACCTCCACCTGTGGCGCGAACAGCACGCGTCCGCCCCGTGCGCGGATGGCTGCGCAGAAATCCACATCCTCCATATACATGAAGTAGCGCTCGTCGAGGAGGCCAACCGCCTCGGCGTGCCCGCGGCGCACCATCATGCAGGCTCCGCTGACCCAATCCGGCCACTGCTCGCGCCGTGTCATTTCTTCCACGCGTCGTGATATGCAGGCATCGCGATTGTCATGACCGCGTACCAGCCGGCGCTGCCTGAGTTCGCTCAGCGGTGAAACCATGCGGCCGAACGAAAGCTCCGCCCGTCCTTCTCCGTCGACCAACCGGGGACCGATCACGGCAGTGTCGGCATTGCAATACAGTTTGTCGAGAAGCCCGGATATGGCCCCCGCCGGCACAATCGTGTCGCTGTTGAGCAGCAGAAGGGTCTGCCCGGTGCTCGCGCGGATCCCGATATTGCTTCCCGCGGCAAATCCGACGTTCGAAGGTGCATCGATCACGCGCACGCGCTCCCGGCGCCTGGCCGTCGCGCCACTCCCGTCGCGCGACGCGTTGTCGACGACAATGATTTCATGCTCGACGGATGGCGGATTTGCACGCAGAGATTCGAGACACCGCTCGAGATCCGCACGTGCGTTATAGCTGACGATGATGATCGAGAGGTCCATCCTGATAGATGCTATGCAGGGTTGCGAGGAATACCCTCTGGTGGCTTTCTCAACCATGATGCTCCAAAATCACCCACTCGAATTCCGCTAGCGCCATACTTCTTTCCCGGACACCACCGATGATGACCGTGATCATAGTCGCGTACAACAACGCGGATACCATTGCGGCGGCAATAGAGAGCGTGCTCGGCCAGAAAACTTCGTATCCTTATGAAATATGGATTTCGGAGGATTGTTCAGAAGATGCCACGGTCGAGATTTGCAGAGAGTATCAGGCCAAGCATCCTGGGAAAGTGCGCTTGTTTGCCCAGCAGACGAACACCAAATTGCTGCACCTGAGATCGACCCTGCAAAAGGTGAGATCAAGGTATTTTGCGGTGCTCGACGGTGACGATAGCTGGTGCCACGAAAACAAGCTGCAGATCGCGCTCGACACCCTCGAAATGTATCCGGAATACGTGACGTTCGCCCATGACACCGTATACTTCAATCATCGTGACAAGGCGTCGCGTTCACTGGTTCACGACATACACAAGGTCAAGATCAGGAATCCCTTGTCCCTGGTCACCGCTCCTTACCTGCACACTTCCGCGCGCGTTCACCGCAATGTGATTGATTTTGGCTCCATACCAGAGCGGTTTCCGTTGCTCGACATCTATCTGTACTACCTCATGCTGGACCGGGGTCCACTCTATTATTGCGATGAACAGATGTCGATGTACAACATCACCGGGGCTGGCATGTGGAGCAGACTCACTGCAGACGAGCAGGCACGGGCCTCTACCGAGGCTTTTATGGCAGTGAATGAAATGCTAGGCTACAGGTACGACCGCTACTTCAGGACAAAATACTGAATTTGGTGGCGCAAGCGCGGGTTCGGTCGGGTCGCGATCGCTTGCGAGCCGGCCAGTGATTATTTCCGGCATTCATAGATTAATTCTTCGTGATCGGGGCGGGATTCAATACGCTGCAATTCGGCTACCGCGCTTTCGCCCCAGCGCACCCTGGTAATCGCCGCAAAGCCGACTGATTGCAGCAACATCTCCAATTCGGGCGCGTCATATAAGAACTGATGCCCCCACGAGCGCATCCCCTCATTCATCATTCGCGCAGGTGTGGCAGGCGTCCAACCCATATCACCCCACTCGTTCAGCCTCCCCGAGAGATAGAGCTGCGCCAGTTTGCGCAAGTCGGGGGTCGAAACGCGCAAGATACCGTCCGGCTCCAGCACGCGCTGGCATTCACGCAGCAGCGCGGCTGCCTCGGCTGGCGCGATGTGCTCAACGAAGTGCTCGCTGTAAATCAGGCGCATGCATTCCGCGTCGAGTGGTAAGGGCCGCCTAAGGTCCCAGCCAATAACTGAGCCACTGTCCTCAACATCCACATTTGACCAGCCGGGGATGATATTGTCGCCGCACGCAAGGTGAAGTTTGCGGTTCTGCTGCATGCGCTGTTTCACCAGGGCAACATTTTGGGCAGCGGCTGATTTTCGACCGATGCCGGTCACTAACTTGCGCAGCAATCCGGTTTTGTTGATTTTCATCTTTGCAGAATTTGCTCCGACGAAGACTGGGCGCGGCAGAATCCGGAATCAGATTTCATTCGCCGAACGAAGTTTCGACATTGTACAGAGCCCGCGGTGGAAGGATGCCAATCGCTTTCGCACCCGGCGGCGCAGCAGTTGCGTGAGCGGATCGATGATTTCATCTTTATTGCGAAACCGAACTACCATATCCTGACGCATGGTGGTCAAGAGAGAACATGCCTAAAATTTCCGTACTTCTTACATCATTTAATCATGAGAAATACATTTGCGAGGCGATTGATAGTGTCCTCAATCAGACATTCGCTGATTTCGAATTGATCATTTTAGATGATGCATCGACCGATACTTCTTGGCGCCTGATCAGTCAATATACCGATCCAAGAGTCAGGGCGATTCGCAATGAAGTGAATTGCGATGCCAAATACAATGTTAACAACGCGATCTCTACGCTGGCGTTGGGTGACTATATCGCCATCCATCACTCAGATGATATTTGGGAGTCCACAAAACTGGAATTGCAGGTTGCCTACCTGGATGCCAATCCCGCAATTGGCGCTGTCTTTACCAATGTACTTGCCATTACCGAAAAATCGGCGTTGATGACCGACGAAAAGCACCCCTATTTCAGCGTTTTCGACCAACCCAACAGAAGCCGGCACGAGTGGCTGCGATTTTTCTTTTGCCACGGCAATGCGCTTTGTCATCCAAGCGCATTAATTCGCAAAAAATGTTACGAGGATTGCGGCCTCTATCACTATGAATTGGCGCAGCTGCCCGATTTCGACATGTGGATACGGCTATGTCTGCGATACGATATCCATGTTCTGCCGCAAAAGCTCATTAGATTTCGGGTGCGGGATAACGAGGCCAATTCCAGCGGCATACGCCCGGAGACCAGGATTCGGACAGCATACGAATACTACAAAGTGCTGCGAAATTACCGGGAGCTCAGCCGTTTTGAAGATTTGCTGAAAGTGTTTCCCTCGGCTGCAAAATATGACAGAAATGAAGAAACCGACATGGATTTTGCGTTGGGCATGGTCGCCCTGGAACAGAAGTCTTTCTCTTTCACACAGCTGTTCGGACAGGATCTCGTGGTCGAAGCCTTGTCCGACCCGAAACGGGCGGCAAATATAAAGCGGCTGTACGGCTTCGACTATAAGAATCTATTTGCGCTAACAGGTGTGAATGACGTTTTCTCTCGCGAGGAGGTCAATCAGCTTCAGGAGAGCATGGAGCGAATTTACGCTTCGCGATCCTGGCGGCTGACTCGGCCATTGCGCGATCTCGATCGTCTTAT
>JANNTO010000341.1:0-5164 GCA_031403675.1 Gammaproteobacteria bacterium
CGTTGTATGACGAGTTCTCTGCGCTTGCGATTCCGGACGACAGCGTGCGCGCCGGTCAGCTCAAGGCGTTGCTCTCGATCCGCAAGATCATCATTCGCGAGATGGCGGCAAAGCTGAAGCCGAAGAAGAAGAAGTAGAAGCAGGAAATTCCCACGCTGGCTCCCACGGCGGGGCAGGAGAATCCTCTCAACCAAGGAGATTCTCATGGCCCGCTACCAGAACATTCTGGAAACCATCGGCAATACGCCCGTCGTCAGGCTCAACAAGCTGGCGCCGTCCGGCGTCAACGTGTACGTCAAGTGCGAGTCCTTCAACCCGATGGGTTCGGTCAAGGACCGGCTCGCACTCGGGGTCATCGAAGATGCGGAACGTTCCGGTCGGCTGCGGCCGGGACAAACCGTGGTCGAAGCGACCTCGGGCAACACCGGCATCGGGCTCGCGATGGTGTGCGCGGCCAAGGGCTATCCGCTGGTGATCACGATGGCCGAGAGCTTTTCGGTCGAACGCCGCAAGCTGATGCGCTTTCTCGGCGCGAAGGTGGTGCTGACCCCGGCGGCGCTGAAAGGCACCGGCATGGTCCAAAAGGCGCGTGAACTGGCTGAAGCGAACGGCTGGTACTGGACGCAGCAGTTCGAAAACGAAGCGAACCCGGATTTTCACTCCAAGACCACGGCCGTGGAAATCCTCGAGGCATTCGCTGGCGAGCGGCTCGACTACTGGGTCACCGGCGCCGGCACCGGCGGCACGCTGCTTGGTGTCGCGCGCGTGCTCAGAAAGCACCGGCCCGAAGTGAAGATCATGGTCTGCGAGCCTGACAATGCGCAGATTCTCGCGAGTGACCACGTGCAGAAACGCAATCCGGACGGCACGCCGGCCGAGAGCCATCCGGCCTTCCGTCCACACCTGCTGCAAGGCTGGACGCCTGACTTCGTGCCGAAGATCGCCGGCGACGCGCTGGCAGCCGGATTGGTCGATCAATTACTGCCGGTTACCGGCAACGATGCCATGCGGCTGGCACTGGAACTGGCGCGGCAGGAGGGCATCTTTGCCGGCACTTCGGGCGGAGCCACGCTGGCGGGTGCGCTGCGCATCGCCGCGGGCGCACCGCCGGGAACCGTGATCCTGGCGATGTTGCCGGATACCGGCGAACGCTATCTCTCGACTCCGCTGTTCGAGCGCATCGGCGCCGACATGGATGAGCAGGAGTGGGCACTTTCGCGTTCGACGCCCGGCGCGCGCTTCGATGGCAGCGCGCCGCCGCCGGCCGCCGCCGCCCCTGCCGCGATCGATCCGCAGGCGGAGCAGTTCGTGGAACAGCTGCTCGCAGATCGTGCCAGGCCGGTCGCATTCTTCGCGTTGCAGTGGTGCGAGTTCTGCTGGTCGGTGCGGCGCCTGCTGACTGCGGCCGGCGTCCAGTATGAAACGATCGATCTCGATTCGGTCGCGTATCAGCCGGGTGACCGCGGCGGAAAAATCCGCGCGGTGCTCGCGAAGCGACTCGGTACGCCGACGATTCCGCAGATTTTCGTCGGCGGCGAGCACGTTGGCGGCGCGACCGAAGTGATGGAGGCCTTCAACCAGGGGCGCCTGCAGGCGCTGTTCCACAAGCACGGTGTCAATTTCAACGAGGGCTTCCGGGCCGAAGCCTATTCATTCCTGCCGAAGTGGCTGCAGAAGCGGCCGAACTAGATCACGCCGCTGATGACGATGTTGTAGGTCAGGTCGGGCCGGGCATCGAAGCGCCAGTCCACCACATGGACATAGAACGTGGTGGGGCCATTCACCTGGATCTGCAGAAACGAATCCAGCGTGACGCCGAGCACCTCGTCATCGTGCACGCAGGCCGAATTGAATGTCGGCGCAACACAGGTGTTGAGTCGATTGCCATTGATATTCACGATCTCAATCACCGAATCGATCGGGCTGCCGTTGACCTGCGCATTGATGTCGATTGTGACGGTCGAATCCGCAGTGGTTGTGATCCGGTAAAAATCCTGGTCCGGACTGAAGACCGTGTTGGGATGACCGCTGGGGCTGATGGATGCGGCGAAATTCCCATTGCCAAGCGGCGTGGCCGTTGCGACTGAGTCATTGCGTCCGATCATCGGAGGTGGTGGCGGGGGCGGCGGGGGAGGCGGACCACCGCCACCGCCTCCACCGCCCCCGCCGCAGCTTGCGACCAGGCAGATCAGCAGTGCTCCGGCAAGCGCCTGCACGGCGGACTGGGGCTTCCTGGTCACGGCCCCTCGAACTGATCAAACCGCGGTGCGGTGCTGATCAGTGTGACGTTGTTGCCCGACATCGTGCTGCCGGCCGCGACACTGATCGGGCCGATCGCCGGAGGCGCCGTGCCCGGCATTGCAATGCGGACTTGTCCACCTACGCTGGATCCATCCACGAACTGGTCGTCGATCGATTCAACCGAGATTGTGTAATTGCCCGCCGGCACCGGGATCTCGAACAAGCCGATGTCGCCGGGTGCTTCCGAGCCGGGACTGGTGCCACCTGGGTCGTTTATTGGGTTGCCGTGGAATACCCGGAACTTGAAACCTGAAGCGACCGAAACGGCGATGCGCCGGTCCTGGCCGACCTGCCGCGCGATGACATTGACGAGCTGCGCGTGCGACTCGCCATCGGAGAAGAATACGATTCCGCTGATCGTGCCGTGGGTATTCGCAAAGGTGGTTCCGCCGGCGCTCTGCGGATAGAGGCGCGAGATCCATGCGATGTCGTCGGGCGACAGCTGCGCCTGCGATGCGTCGAGCAGGAACGGAAACATCGTCGGCAGGCCGTCGAGGTCAGCTGAACCGCAACCGGCCAGGCAGTTCACATTGATCTGCGAGTGGTCGAGGCCCGAAAAGTGGCCGATTTCGTGGATCAGCGCAGCATCGAACTCGGCGACCGTCAGGTCCTGCACCGGCGCCGCGGCACCGTCCTGGAACAGGCCATTCATCACCACCAGTCCGGTCAGAAACTGGGTGGCGTTGGCGACGCAGGGACCTGCGAAACCGATGACCGAGGTCTGGTCGTAGCCGAGATCGATGAAGATGGTCGCATCGACGTCGTAGACGACCGGGCTCTGGTTGCCGGCATCACAGTCCCCCGAAACGGCGTCGAACTCTGCCGCCGTGTCCACGTCGCCGCCGCTGAATGCGCCAACGGCATTGATGAATCCGGCCCGCGCATACCTGATCGCCGCGGTCGGCACCGCGTCCCAGACCGCAAACATGCTGTTGACCCGCGTGGTCGCGTTCGCTTCATCGATGATTGCGCTCAACGGGCCGTTGTCGGTGCGATAGGCGATTGGCGCCGCAGTGCTCCAGACGACTGGCAAGCCATCGCTGCGTACAAAGAATGGCCCGCCAGCTTCGGCTGCGCCCGGGACCAGCAGCAACGCCAGCCATGCGGAACAAGCTGCGAACCATCGGTACGTGGCAGACATTTATCTGCTCCTCGCAACCAGTTCGCGAATCAACCCGGTCAGTTCGGTGAGTTCGATCGGGCCTGCAGGGTGCGTTTCGATCAGCCGGTGCGCGGCCGGCGAGAGCGCAAGGCCCTGCTTGGCGAGGCCGGCGCCGATTCCGTCGAACAGCTTGAGATTGCCCTGGCCATTGACGGCCGTCTCGCGGCCCGCGCTGTCGCGGCGGATCTGGAAACGCCCCTGATCCATGCCGGCCGGGCTCGAAAGGCCGTAGGCGCTCGGCGCGATCATCATCAGCAGCAGGTCCTGGCCCTTGTGGAAGCCACCGGAATCACGGCGCGCGCGCAGGTCCTGGACGTGCTGGCGGAATGTGAATGTGCGACCCACCTGGCCCTTCAGTGTCTCCCTGACCTGGAGGGTGACGACGACGGTATCCAGGTTGCGCAATACCGGGTGTTTCTCGATGCGTGCGCTGACCACGTTGCCGCGCAGGATGACGGCGGAGCGGCTGGTCAGCTGGTCAAGATTTCTGGCGACGGTCAGCGTGCCGTGCTGCGCCCAAGCGGGCACCGCAAGTGCGATCGCGACGATTGGCAGGAGGAATCGCTTCAATTTGAACAGCCCGTTCCCTGAAGCCTCTGGTCAGGATGCATCCATCCGCAGGCATTGGCAAGACGATAAGTGATGTGCTCCCTGCGAGCCGGGCGGCGCGAGATAAGTGCGACGCAAGTCGCATCGCGCAACGGTCGCTGCAACCGACCTGTTCAGGGTGCCTGGATCCTGGCGCCGTCCGGGCGCGTGCAGAAGCTGCGAATCCGGTCGGCTGCGATTGCCGCGCGCCGCCAACTGAATGTGTCGCCGTCGCTGAAGTAGTAGTAGATCGTGTCGTTCGGAAACAGCGCGACGATGATGCCGCCGTATCCCGCCATAAACGGTACCCAGCTGGGATCGGCGCAGCCGATGTCGCGGCTCACGTCGTGACCATAGAAGCCATGCTGATAGCGGTAGGTCGGATCGAGCCACTGGAATCCCCGGTTCCCGGGATCGCGCTGCAATGTGGCAGCGAGCATGCGTGGATCGAGCAGCTGGCGCCCGGTGATAGCACCTTCGCCTGCTGCCAGCCAGTGTCCGAGGCGCACCACGTCGTCGCGGTGCAATACCAGCCCCCAGCCGGTGAATGGCTGCGCGATCTGGTCGTAGGTGCGGCGCGTAACCGCCGTCACCGGGCTGAGGCCGAGCGGTTGCCACAAGTCGTGCACGACCACGTCAGCGTAGAGGTCCTTGGTGGCTCCCAGTCGCTGCTTGATGAAGGCGTTGAGTGCCGTGCCCAGCACGTAGGTGTCCGAGGTGTGGTACACCCATTGGGTGCCCGGCGGTTCCTGGCGCGGAAACTGGCCGCAACCGTAACGGATTTTTCCGGCATGGGTTTTCGCGTTGAACAGCGCCATGATGTGGTCTGCGCGCTCATCGATCCACGTCTCCGGCGACAGGTAGTTGCCGGTCGCCATGTCGAGCGCGTTCTGGAAAGTCACGTCGTGCCAGGTTCCCACCAGTGCGCATTCCGGCACGAAATCCGCAATGCGCTGCGCGGAGGTTCCCGGAAACTGCTGCTCGAGGCGCATCAATGCGACGCCCGCGAAGATCGACTTGGCCAGTGAATAGGACGGCAGGTCGAGCACCTCGCAGAAGGGGTAAGGCCCCTGACGAGTGTTGCAACCACCGGCGTAGTGCACGCCATCGATC
>JANNTO010000342.1:0-5590 GCA_031403675.1 Gammaproteobacteria bacterium
CCATCGAACTCGAGCCGTTGGACTCCAGCACTTCGGATACGACGCGCAGGACGTACGGGAACTCTTCGAGATTTGGCATGACCGCATTGATGCTGCGGCGCGCCAGGTTGCCGTGGCCAATCTCGCGGCGCTTGGGCGAACCCATGAAGCCGGTTTCGCCGACCGAGAACGGCGGGAAATTATAGTGAAGCATGAATCGCTCGCGCCGTTCGCCGGCCAGCGCATCGATGATCTGCGCGTCGCGGCCGGTGCCGAGCGTGGTCGTGACGAGCGCCTGGGTCTCGCCGCGCGTGAAGATCGCCGAACCGTGGGTCCGAGGCAGCGTGCCGACTTCAATCGTAATCGGCCGGACGGTGCGCAGGTCGCGCCCGTCGATGCGCGGTTTGCCATTCAGAATGAGATCGCGCACCAATTGGTATTCCAGGTCGTGCAGTTCGGTCGCGACCGCATCACGCGTGAACAGGGGCTTCTCGCCGCCAGATAGCGCGGCCTGCGCTGCCAGCCGGATTTGTGCAAGCCGCCCGACGCGGGCCTGTTTGACGACCATGCCATAGGCTTCGGTATAGGCGGCTTCGGCCTGCGCAGCCACGGCTTGCTTCAGTGCGACGTTTTCGCCGGGAGCCTTCCAGTCCCAGCGCGGCTTGCCGGCTTCGGCGACGAGTTTGTTGATCGCGCCGATGGCGATCTGCATCTGCTCGTGACCGAACAGCACGGCACCCAGCATGACGTCCTCGGACAGGCCCTTGGCCTCCGATTCGACCATCAGCACGGCATCCGCGGTGCCTGCGACGACCAGGTCAAGATCCGATTCGGTGCGGACCTGGGTAAACGTCGGATTGAGCAGGTATGCGCCGTCGCGATAGCCGACGCGGGCAGCCGCGATGGGTGCCGAGAACGGGATGCCGGAGAGCGCGATCGCCGCGGAGGCGCCGATCAGCGATGGGATGTCCGAATCGATCTCCGGGTCGAGCGACAATACGGTCGCGACGACCTGGACTTCGTTGTAAAAGCCTTCCGGAAACAGCGGCCGCAACGGGCGATCGATCAGCCGCGAAGTCAGCACTTCCTTTTCCGAAGGCCGGCCTTCGCGCTTGAAGAAGCCGCCGGGAATCTTGCCCGCGGCATAGGTCTTCTCGACGTAATTGACGGTCAGCGGGAAGAAGTCCCGCCCGGCAACCGCTTCGCGCTTGCCGACCGCGGTGACCAGCACCACGGTGTCTCCCATTGTGACGACGACAGCGCCGTCGGATTGACGGGCCAGGCGGCCGGTCTCGATCGTGACCGGATGCGCGCCGTAGTTGAAAGTCTGCCTGGAAACGCTCAAGCGGGTCCCCTTTGATATCTGGTACGGAAAACGGGCGCCCGGCGCCCGCGGCGCCTCAACGGCGCAGGCCAAGTTCGTTGACGATCTTGGTGTACCGCTCGGGGGTGTTGGCTTTGAGGTAATCCAGCAGCCGCCGTCGTTGTGCCACCATTTTCAGCAGGCCACGTCGTGAGGCGTGGTCGCTCTTATGAGTGGTGAAGTGCTCGGTCAGCCCATTGATTCGTTCGGACAGCAAGGCAATCTGCACTTCAGGCGAGCCTGTGTCCGCCGGGGCACGTTGGAATTTTCCGACGACTTCGGCCTTGCGCGCAATCGTGAGTGGCATCTCGTTCACTTAACCCTATAGAAAGCCGCGCATTGTAACCGCGCCCCGGGGTCCCCTCAAGCTCGTATGGGCATCTGATTTGACAGGTTGACCATGATTCGCTCCGGGGCCAGACGGCGACCCTCCGCGCACATGCGGCCGACCCCGAGAAACAGGCCGTCGCCCCCATACATGCGCACCAAAGCAGCACCTGGACCGGCGGCAAATACCGGCTGGCCCTGCAGCACACAGGCCTGTTCGGCCAGCCCCAGACGCACCGCAGGCAGCCCTGGAAGCGCCTCATCGGCCGGTAACAGCATCGCGGCCAGGCTGTGCGGCTGTTCCGCGGCACATTCAACCGTTTCAAGGCTGAAAGTGCGCGGGTTGGTGAAGGGGCCCAGTTGCAGGCGACGCAGGCTTTGCACGTGGCCAACCGTACCGAGGGCGCGCGCAAGGTCCTCCGCGAGAGTCCGGACATAAGTGCCCTTGCTGCAGACCACATCGAACTCGAGGCGAACTGGCCAAAAGGCGAGCAATTCCAGGCGATAGATCACCACGCGCCGCGACGCGCGCTCCACCTCAACTCCCTGGCGGGCCAGCCGGTAGAGTCTCTCGCCCTGGTGCTTCAACGCCGAGTACATCGGCGGCACCTGTTGCGATTCCCCGAGAAATCCTGCGGCGACGTGCCGCACGGTGCCTTCGATGAGTTCTGGTACCGGTGCGCGCTCGATTACCTCCCCTTCGCGGTCGGCGGTCGCCGTGCGCTCGCCAAGCGCAATGACCACCCGGTAGGTCTTGTCGGCGTCAAGCAGCATGCCGCTCGCCTTGGTCGCCTGCCCGAAGCAGATTGGCAGCAATCCGCTCGCCAGTGGATCGAGACTGCCGGTATGGCCTGCCTTGCGCGCACGATAGGCCCGGCGGACCCGTTGCAACGCGGCATTCGAAGTCAGGCCTTCCGGCTTGTCCAGCAGCAGGATGCCGTCCACGTCGCGCCAGCGGTCGGCCGGCGAGACCCGCGGCAACGTCGCGTCACTCATTCCTTGTCCGGTTCGGGCTCAACGTGCCGCTGACGGTCGCTTTCGACGGCGTCGTGGATCAGGGCGGAGAGTTTGGCCCCACGTTCGACGGAATCATCGATCTGGAAATCGAGTTCCGGCGCGACCCGCAGCCGCATCTGGTTGCGCACCTGGTGACGCAGATAACCAGCCGTATGGCGCAGAGCTTCAAGCGCCGCATCGGCGTCACCGACCCCGGCGAAAGGCGTGAAGAAGATCTTGGCGTGCGTCAGGTCGCGCGAGACCTCGGCCGATGTGATCGTGATAAGTCCGACTCGCGGGTCCTTGACGTCGCGGCGAATCAGTTCCGCAAGCAATCGCTTCAGCTGCTCTTCGACGCGTCGCGCCCGGGGAAATTCGCGCGGCATGGCGGCACTAGAGCTGGCGCGCGACCTCGACGCGCTCGAAACACTCGATATGGTCGCCGACCTTGACGTCGTTGTAACCCTTGACGCCAATGCCGCATTCAGTGCCGGCACGGACTTCCGAGGCGTCGTCCTTGAACCGCTTCAGCGATTCCAGTTCGCCCTGGAAGATCACCACATTGTCGCGCAGCACGCGGATCGGGTTGTTGCGCCGCACATAGCCATCGACTACGAGGCAACCGGCAACGGTGCCGAACTTGCTGGAACGGAACACGTCGCGCACCTCGGCCAGGCCCAGGATCTGCTCCTTGACCTCGGGAGCCAGCATGCCGGTCAGCGCGGCACGGATGTCGTCAATCGCCTCGTAGATCACGCTGTAATAGCGGACCTCGACATTCTGGTCGCGCATCGCTTCGCGCGCTGCTGCATCCGCCCGGACATTGAAAGCGACGATCTGCGCCCTGGATGCGGCCGCGAGCATTATGTCGGACTCGGTCAGGCCACCAACCCCACTCGAAATCACTTTGACCGAAACCTCGTCGGTCGAGAGCTTGATCAGGGCCTCGCGCAGTGCCTCCGCCGAACCCTGTACGTCGGTCTTGATCAGGAGGTTGACGGTGCCCTTGGCGTCCTCGCCCATTTGCTGGAACGCATCATCGGACTTCTGGCCGGCCTGGCGCGCGAGCCGCACGTCGCGGAACTTGCCCTGACGATGCAGCGCAACTTCACGTGCCTTGCGCTCGCTTTCCACCACCAGCAGTTCATCACCGGCATTCGGCGGGCTCGACAAACCCAGCATCTGCGCGGGTATCGACGGGCCCGCGCTCTCGATTTCCTTGCCGAACTCGTCGAACAGCGCGCGTACGCGCCCAAATTGTTCGCCGGCGACGACCGAATCGCCGACTTTGAGCGTGCCGCGCTTGACCAGCACAGTCGCGACTGCGCCGCGGCCACGTTCAACGCTGGCTTCCAGCACCACGCCGACGGCGGGCGCATCTTGCACGGCTTTCAGCTCAAGCACTTCGGCCAGCAGCAGGATCGATTCGAGCAGCTTGTCGATTCCTTCACCGGTCTTGGCCGAAACCGGCACGAAAATGTTCTCGCCGCCCCATGCCTCGGCAATCACGCCTTCCTGAGACAGTTCGTTGCGAACCTTCTCCTGGTCCGCGCCGTGCTTGTCGATCTTGTTGACCGCAACGATGATCGGCACGCCAGCCGCCTTGGCGTGCTGAATGGCCTCCTTGGTCTGCGGCATCACGCCGTCGTCGGCCGCGACCACCAGCACCACAATGTCGGTCACCTGCGCGCCACGGGCACGCATCGCGGTAAACGCGGCATGGCCAGGGGTGTCGAGGAATGTGATTACGCCGCGTGACGTCTCCGCGTGATAGGCGCCGATGTGCTGGGTGATACCACCCGCCTCGCCCGCCGCGACCTTGGTGCGGCGAATATAGTCGAGCAGCGATGTCTTGCCGTGATCCACATGGCCCATGATGGTGACGACCGGCGGTCGTGGCAGCGCCTCATCGGAAGTGTGCATGCCGGCCTGCAGGGCCTCATCGACCTGGTCGGCTTTCAGCACCTTGGCAACGTGGCCCATTTCCTCGATCACGAGCACCGCGGTGTCCTGATCAATCGGCTGGTTGATGGTCGCGATCACGCCCATGTTGAGCATCGTCTTCATGACTTCGCTCGACTTGACTGCCATGCGCTGCGCCAGCTCCGCGACTGTGATGGTTTCGCCGACCGCCACTTCGTGCTGCATCGGCTCGGTCGGCAGTTCGAAACCGTGCTTGCGATCACCACCGACCGACGCCGCGCGGCGGCGCGACTCAGGACGGGCCCGGCCCTTCTTGTGCCGCGCCGACAGACCGCCGGCGATGTGCAATTCCTGCCGGCCGTAACGCGTGCTCTTGTCGTCCTCGGCTGACTTGCGGGTCTTTTCCTCGCGCTGGCGCCGCTCCTTCTCGGCCTGCTCGCGGGCCTTCTGTTCAGCTTCACGACGGGTCAGTTCTTCGGCCGCGCGGCGGGAATTCTCTTCGGCCGAGCGGCGCTCGCTTTCCTCGCGCTCGCGGCGTTGCTGTTCTTTCTGCTCCACGTCGCGCTGCTGCTTTGCCTCGACTGCCAGGCGCTCGGCGTCTTCCGTCTCGCGCAGACGATCGACCTCTTCCTGGGCCACGCGCGCCTGTTCCTCGAGCACGTCGCGCTTGATGTAGGTGCGCTGCCGGCGTACTTCGACATTGACGGTCCGCGCCTTTCCCATCGGTGCGGCAACCCTGATTTCGCTCTGCGCCTTGCGGCGCAGCGTGATCTTGCGTGGGGCGTCACCGGCTTCGGCCTTGCCGTGGGCCTTGCGCAGGTGCGTCAGCAGCTCGTGCTTGGCGTCCTCGCTGATCCGGTCATTCGGTCCAAGCGACTTGATGCCGGCCTCTTCGAGCTGTGCCAGCAGCTTGTCGACCGTGACCTTCAGGACTTCCGCGAATTGTTCGACCGTGACGTCGGACATCTGTCGTTACCTCAGGCCTGGCCCGCGTTTTCGAAC
>JANNTO010000343.1:0-1567 GCA_031403675.1 Gammaproteobacteria bacterium
TCCAACCTCTGGCGCTTGCACGGGCGGGTGGCCTTTGCGCGTGGCGAACAGTCGCGCGCCATCGCCCTGCACAACCGCGCGCTCAAGCAGGCCGAGATTGCCCACGACTCGCGGGCCATCGGCCTCGCGCATTTCTACCTCGGGCTGTGCTATCGCCAGGTGGGCGACATGGCGATTGTCCGCGAGCACATCGCGGAGGCGGCCGCGGCGCTCCACGCCGCCGGCGACAAGCGGCACCTGGCCATGGTGCATTCGCTCTCCGCGGTCATGCTCGCGCAAACGGGCCGTTACGACGAAGCCAATGCCGCGCTTCGACAGGCCGAGCGCCTGGCGTCGCTCCTGCAGGCCGACGATGTGCTGGCGACCGTGTACGGCAACCAGGCCAACGTCGCATTGATTCGGCACCGGTACGAACAGGCCCTCGCGCTGGCCGAACGGGCCGTTGGACTTCACGAGGGGCTCGGCCAGGGCCCAGGGCTGTCGGTCGCGCTGGCGACCCTCGGCCAGATTTGTGTCCGTGTCGGCAACCTCGATAAGGCAGATACGGTGCTGCATCGCGCGCTGGATGTGCGCAGCGCCATGCAGTTTCACGAGACGACGGGCGCGGTGTACGACACGCTCGCGCAGATGTCGCTCATGCGCGGCGACTACGAGAATGCCGCCGAGTACCTGCGGCAGGCCGCCGAAGCCTACGGCGCGTACGGGCGCAACACGAGCCGGTGGTACGAGTGGTCGCTCCGCGTGATCACGGCGCGCCTGGCGACCCGGCGCGGGAAGCCGGATGAAGCGCTGGCCATCGCCGACGAAATCGCCAAGTCGACCAACGCGCCTCCGGCCGAAACGATCGAAGCGGAACTGATCGCCGCTGAAGCGCTGCTGTCTGCCGGGCGCGTGGATGAAGCCGATCGCCGGCTCGCGCAGGTCGAGTCGCGGCTGGACCCGCGCACCACGCCCGGCGCGTGGGGCGAGTTCCTGCGGTTGCGCGGCGACCTTCGCGCGCGGCAGTCCCGCACCACGGAGGCGTACCACGACATCGCGCAGAGCTCGAGCGTCTTCGAGCTGGTTGGCGAACGCTACCAGGCCGCGGTGAGCCAGTTGGCCCTCGCGCGCCTCGCGTCGAAGGCCGGTGCCAAATCCACGGCCGATCGCCACTACGCCTACGCCGCGCAGGTCTTTCATTCGCTCGGCGCCACCCGGGACCTCGAAGAAGTGCGCGTCGCGATGGCCGCGGCCCAACCGCCGGGCACCGGCGAGTACGTGGGCTCCCCCGCCGACGCTGACGATGCGCTGGTGAGGCGCCTGGTGGATGCGGCGGTGTTGCCCGACCTGCTGGCACGCGAGTTGGCCTCGACGCTCCTCGAAGCCGTCACCGCCGACGTCACGGTGGTCTTTAGCGAGCTGCCGGGCGGCGACGTTCGCCTGATCGCCCACGCGGGCGCCGACGCCGATGGCGCGCGCACGGTCGCGCGCCTCGCCGTGCAAGGCGCCGCGTATGGCGCCGGCAGCCTGGTCGTCGAGCCCATCGGCAAGGAACCAGATGGGCCTCGGGCCGTCGCCGTGGCGACGG
>JANNTO010000344.1:0-1932 GCA_031403675.1 Gammaproteobacteria bacterium
GACCGGATCGTTCCGTAGTGCAGCGGCCGGAGGAGTGCGATGCGCCGGGCCGCCGTCAGTTACCGTTTCAAGCGCCTGCCTTCCAGCTTTCGGTATTTCCCGCGGGCGGTTTTTGGCAGGCGCGCGGCGCTCGTTCCGGACGGGCAGTCCGTGCCACGTCTCGAGGGCAGTGTCGAATCGGTCATTGCGCGCCGTAGCCACCTGACGCGCTATCGCGAAGTTTGCGGATTTCCAGACAATGACCTGTTGCCGATCACCTATCCGCACGTGCTCGCGATGCCGCTGCATGTCGCATTGCTGACTCATCCACGGTTTATCGTCCGCCTGATGGGCCTGATTCATGTCGCCAACGAAATCCACCAGAGCCGTGTGATGCCGGCCGATCACAGTTATCGCCTGCGCACCTGGATCGATGGCTTTCGCGATTGCGACCGCGGCCATGAGTTCGAACTGTTCACGGAAGCGGAAGACCGCGCTGGCACGGTCTGGCACGAAAAATCCACACTGCTGGCACGCCGGCCCGGCCGTGGCGGCCAGGGCACGCGCAGTGCGCGCCAGACCCTGCGTTACGAGAAGCCTGCGGAAACCGACGCACCGGCAATGACCGACATCGAGGTGCCGCGTTCGGTCGGACGCCGTTATGGCTGGCTGTCCGGCGACCTCAATCCGATTCACCTGGGTGACCGGGGCGCGAGGCTGTTTGGATTTGATCGCGCCGTGGTACATGGCATGTGGTCGATGGCAAGCACGCTCGCCGCGCTCGGTCCCGAAACGCTCGCAGCACCGGTCCGGGTGCACGTTGAATTCAAATTCCCGCTGTTCATGCCGACGATTGCGCACCTGCAACACTGGCCGCGCGATAGACGACGCGTATTCGTGCTGAAGGACGCCGCAAGCGAGAGGCCGCACCTGGCGGGCTCGACGCGGCCGGGCTGAGATCATGATTCCCCGGTATTTCAACTGGCTGGTGCGTGGCGTCTTGCGGGCGAAACCGGGCGAGGAGCGCGCGGTCGGCCTCGCCTTCAGCTTCTTCTTCATGCTGCTGTGCGCCTACTACCTGCTGCGGCCCTTGCGCGACGCGATGGCGATCAGCGCCGGTGTCGAAAACCAGCGCTGGCTCTACATCGGCACGTTCGTCTCGATGCTGGTGCTGACGCCGTTCTACGGCGTGCTCGTGTCGCGCGTGCGCAAGCAGCTGCTGTTGCCGATCATCTACGGATTCTTCGCTTCCAACCTGCTGGTCTACTACCTGCTGTTCAAGGCGATGCCGGACGCCTTCTGGCTTGCGGCCTCGTTCTTCGTCTGGCTGTCCGTTTTCAACATGTTCGTGGTCTCCGTCTTCTGGAGTTTCATGGCGGACGTGTTCAGGGACGAAGAAGCCAAGCGCCTGTTCGGCCCGATCGCCGCGGGTGGCGGCGCGGGCGCCATCGTCGGTCCGTCGCTCATGCAATGGCTGGTGCCCTGGATCGGCGTAGACGCGGTCGTGTTCCTCGCCATGCTGCTGCTGCTCGGGACGTTGCCCTGTATCCGCGGCCTGGCGCGCTGGGCGGAGCGTCGCCACGGCCATTTCGTGCTGCCGCCGGAGGACCCCGAGGCCCGGATCGGTGGCCGGATGATGGCCGGCATGATGCTGGTCGCGCGCTCGCCTTACCTGCTCGGCATCTTCGCCATCATCGGCATCGGTTCGATGGCCGGCGTGTTCATGTATCAGGAATTGCTGCAACTGGTCGGCGATACTTACCCGGATCTCGAAAGCCGCACGCAGTTCTTTGCAAGGCTCGACACGGCCGTGAACATCCTGGCGTGGGTGTTCCAGGGCTTCGTCGTCGCCTGGCTGATCCGGACCATCAACCTGTCGGGCGCACTAGTCATGATGCCGATCGCAGCGCTGCTGTCCGACCTCCACGCCGTCGAGTGCGCCGACTGCCTCTC
>JANNTO010000345.1:0-5095 GCA_031403675.1 Gammaproteobacteria bacterium
CCGATGCGCGTCGACAGCGTCATCGCCTCTTCCTGGTCGTGCGTGACGACAACGAACGTGACGCCGAGGGTCTCCTGGATGTTGATCAGTTCGAACTGCGTGTGTTCGCGCAATTTCTTGTCGAGCGCGGCGAGCGGCTCGTCGAGCAGCAGCAGTTTCGGCTTCTTGACGAGCGAGCGCGCCAGCGCGACGCGCTGGCGCTGTCCGCCGGACAACTGGTGCGGTGCGCGGTCCACATATTGTTCCATGCGCACCAGCTTCAGGATCTCGGCGACGCGCTCCTCGATCTCGCGCTTCGGCAGCTTGTCCTGGCGCAGCCCGAACGCGACGTTCTTGCGCACCGACATGTGCGGAAAGAGCGCATAGGACTGGAACATCATGTTGACCGGCCGCTCGTAGGGCGGCATCGCGGTCACGTCCACGCCGTCGATCCAGATCGACCCGGTGGTCGGCGTCTCGAAGCCCGCCATCATCCGCAGCAGCGTGGTCTTGCCGCAGCCCGAGCCGCCGAGCAGGCAGAAGATCTCGCTGCGATAGATGTCGAGCGACACGTCGTCGACGGCGACGAACTCGCCGAACTTCTTCGTGATCTTGTCGATCCGGACGTAGGGTTTTGCGCCCGGATCCTTCCAGGGTTCGCTGCGTTGCTCCGGGCGCGCGTTGGCCATGGTGTCGAATTCTCCCCTACCGAGCTTGCACCGATCTACTGACCGGTCTTGACCCGCGTCCAGGCGCGATTCTGAGAGCGGCTGAACTCCGGCGACTTCAATCTGGATGGATGCAGGTTTCTAAAAACCTCTTCGGTCGGATACACGCCCGCATTATTTCTGAGCGCGTCATGCACGAATGGCAGCGAGGCCGCGTTGCCATTCGCATACCCGATGTCGTTACTGACGCCCGCGATCACCTCAGGCTCCATCAGGAAATTGAGGAAGGTGTGCGCATTGCCCGGGTGCGACGCATCGGCGGGTATCGCTGCCAGGTCGAACCAGATGCTTGCACCTTCTTTGGGAATTACATAGGCCACTTCCACGGGCGACGCGGCCGCCGCACCGCGGGATCGCGCCTGCAGGATGAGGCCACTCCAGCTGAGCGAAACGCAGATTTCGCCGCTTGCCAGGTCGTTGACGTGCTGGGACGAATGGAAGTACCGCACATAGGGGCGCACTCTCGTCAACAACTCCTCTGCCGCCGCAAGGTCCTCCGCCTCTTCACTGTTTGGGTCACGGCCCAGGTAAATGCGTACCGCTTCGAAGACATCCTCCGGGCTGTCCAGCATGGAGATGCCGCACGTCGCGAGCCTTGCTGCGACCGCCGGGTCAAACATGGCGTCCCAGCTGTCGATTCGGTCGGTGCCGAGTGCCTTTTCGACCATCCTCGGGTTGTAGCCGATGCCCGTCGTGCCCCACATGTAGTTGATCGAGTACTCGTTGCCCGGGTCGTTGACGGCGATGCCCTGCATGATTTCCGGGTCCATGTTGGCAAGATTCGGTAGCTTCGACTTGTCGAGCTTCAGGAACGCTCCGGCCTTGATCAGCCGCTCCAAAAAGTTCCCCGTGGGAACGACGACGTCGTAGCCCGTGCGTCCGGTCAGCAGCTTGGTCTCGAGGACCTCATTGGAATCATAGGTGTCGTAGGTCACTTTGATCCCGGTCTTCGCCTCGAAGTCCGCAATCGTGGTCGCGCCGATGTAGTCCGCCCAGTTGTAGACGTGGAGGACCTGCTCCTCGGCTGCGCTCGTTCCGTTTGTACCGACGTCTTCGCGACCGCCGCAGGCCGCCAGCAGGAGGACGACCGCGAGTGAGAGCCCGCTATGTGGGCCGGCGCGCACTCGTCACTGGCCGGTACGGATCCGTGTCCAGGCGCGATTCATCTCGCGGCTGAACTCCGGCGACTCGGCCAGGTCCTGGCGCAGTGTCGCCCGGATTTCCGGACCCGGGAAGATCGCTGGGTCGTTGCGCACCTGCTCGCTGATCAGCGGCAGCGACGCCAGGTTGCCGTTCGCGAAGCGGACCTTGTTCGACACCTTGGCGATCACTTCCGGGTCCATGATGAAGTTGATGAACTCGTGGGCGTTGCCCGGGTGCGGCGCATCGGTGGGGACCGCCAGCATGTCGAAGTAGTTGATCGCGCCTTCCTTCGGGATCGCGTAGGTGACCCTGACCGGCGACGCGGCCTCTGCCCCACGGTCGCGGGCCTGCAGCATGTCACCGTTCCAGCCGACCGCCACGCAGATCTCGCCCGAGGCGAGGTCGTTGATGTAGGAAGATGAGTGGAAGTACTTCACGAAGGGCCGGATCTTCATCAGCGTGTCCTCGACGACCGCCAGGTCCTCGGGTTTCTCGCTGTTCGGATCGAGGCCCTTGTAGATCGAGACCGAGGCGAAAATGTCGGTCGGGGAATCCAGGATCGCGATGCCGCACTTCGCCAGCTTTGCCGCATTCCCGGCTTCGAGCACCGCGCTCCAGCTATCGATCGTCTCGGTGCCGAGCGCCTTCTTGACCATGTCCGGGTTGTAGCCGATGCCAACCGTGCCCCAGAGATAGGTGATCGAGTGCTCGTTGCCCGGATCGTGCAGCGCCGTGCGCTCCATGATCTCGGCGTCCATGTTGACGAGATTGGGGAGCTGCGACTTGTCGAGCTTCAGGAACACGCCGGCCTTGATCTGCCGCTCGAGGAACGGGGCGGTCGGCACGACGATGTCGTATCCGGTGCGGCCGGCCAGCAACTTGGTCTCGAGGACTTCATTTGAATCGAACACGTCGTAGGTGACCTTGATCCCGGTCTTCGCCTCGAAGTCCGCAATCGTCGTCTCACCGACGTAGTCGGACCAGTTAAGTACAAACAGGACCTTCTCTTCGGGTGCCGAAGAGGAATCGGCGCCCTCGCCTTCCTGCTTGCCGCCGCAGCTCGCCAGCATCACGAGAGTCGCGGCAAGCAGTACGCATCGGGAATCACCGCGCATGAACGCCTCCGGCATCAGCTTCCTGTGGCATCGATACTATCAGCCGACACCGATGTCCGCCGCAGTCAGGTCAAGGCAGCGGCGCGCTTTCTCCACCAGTTCGTCCACGTGGCCGCGCTCCATCACCAGTGGCGGCGCCATGATCATCGTATCGCGGGTCGCGCGCATGACCAGGCCGTTGTTGAAGCAGTGGTCCCGGCAGATCGTGCCGGTGGCGCCGCGATTGCGGAAGAAGGTCCGGCTGCCCTTGTGCGCGATGAGTTCCAGCGCCCCGATCATGCCGACCCCGCGGACCTCGCCGACCAGCGGATGGTCGGCCAGCTCGCGCCAGCGGCGCTGCAGGTAGGGCCCGATGTCATCCCGCACGCGCTCGACGAGTTTTTCGCGGCGCATGATACCCAGATTCTCGATCGCAACCGCGCAGGCAACCGGGTGCCCCGACCAGGTGAACCCGTGGTTGAAGTCACCGCCCTTCTCGATCAGCACATCGGCCACCCGGTCGGCCACCATCGCGCCGCCGAGCGGCTGGTAACCCGAAGTGATGCCTTTCGCGATCGTCATGAAATCCGGCTCGAAGCCGAAATGTTCGCAACCGAACCAGCGGCCGGTGCGGCCAAAGCCGCAGATGACCTCATCCGCAATCAACAGGATTCCATATTCGCGGCAGATGCGCTGGATCTCGGGCCAGTAGGTCTCGGGCGGGATGATCACGCCGCCGGCGCCCTGGATCGGCTCGCCGATGAACGCGGCAACGCGTTCGGGGCCCAGCTCCTCGATTTTCTCGGCCAGGCGTCGCGCGGCGCGCAGGCCGTATTCCTCCTGGCTCAGCTCAATGCCGTTCTCATACCAGTAGGGCTGCTCGATATGCACGATGTCCGGAATCGGCAGACCGCCCTGCGCATGCATGGCCGACATGCCGCCAAGACTCGCACCGGCCATCGTGCTGCCGTGATAGGCATTCAGACGGCTGATGATGACGCTGCGCTTCGGCTGGCCGAGCAGGTCCCAGTAACGCCGGGTCATGCGCACGATCGTGTCATTCGCTTCGGAACCAGAATTCGTGAAGAACACGCGGTTGAACTGCGGCGGCGTGAGTTCGGCGAGCTGCCTCGCAAGTTCAATCGCCGGCGGATGGGCGCTTTTGAAGAAACTGTTGTAGAACGGCAGCTCGCGCATCTGGCGCGCCGCAACATCGGCAAGCTCATTGCGGCCGTAGCCGATATTCACGCACCAGAGGCCCGACATTGCGTCCAGGATCTGGCGGCCCTCCGAATCGTAGAGGTAAACGCCCTCCGCGCGGGTGATGATCCGCGACCCTTCGGCCGCGAGGGCGCGAAAATCCGTGAACGGATGCAGGTAATGCCGCGCGTCGAGCTCTTGCCAGTCCTGGGTCGTGCGCTCGGTCACGCGGGGTTTTGCGTTCATGTGTTCTCGCCGGTCAGACGTTCAGCAGCAGATGCTCACGTTCCCACGAGCTGATGACCCGCGAGAAAGTCTCGTACTCGTTTTCCTTGACGGCGCAGTATGCCGCGACGAAGCGCTCGCCGAACAGCTCGACCAGCGGCTTGCAGCCGCGCAGCAATGCCAGCGCATCGGCGAGTGTCATAGGCAGCGAAAATGGCAGGTCGTAGGCAGAGCCGGTGATCGGTTCGGTCGGCTTGAGCCCTTCGATCATTCCCAGATATCCGCAAGCGAGCGAAGCGCCGATCGCCAGGTAGGAATTTGCATCGGCCCCACCGAGGCGGTTCTCCACCCGGCGCGCCTGCGGCTCGGAGACCGGCACGCGTAGCCCGGCGGTGCGATTGTCGAGACCCCACTGCACGTTGATCGGCGCCGAGTTGTAACGCGTGATGCGTCGGTAGCTGTTGACGTTTGGCGCAAACAGCGACATGGCTGCCGGCAGGTATTTCTGCAGTCCGGCGATGTGGGATTCGAACAGTGGCGTCGGTTTGCCTTCCGCATCACTGAATATATTGTCGCCGGTCTTCGAGTCCACGATGCTCTGGTGGATGTGCATCGCACTGCCGGGTTCGCCCGCGAGCGGCTTGGCCATGAAGGTCGCGTACATCTTGTGCCGCAGCGCTGCCTCGCGCGCAGTGCGCTTGAACAGGAAGGCCTGGTCGGCGAGGT
>JANNTO010000346.1:0-10382 GCA_031403675.1 Gammaproteobacteria bacterium
CCAAAGAAAAGATCCTGTCCGCCGCACGGCAGATCGTCGAGCGCGATGGCGCAGGCGCCCTGACCTTCGACGAACTGGTCAGGGAAAGCGGGATCACGCGCGGTGGCATTACCTACCACTACCCCACCAAGGAAGACCTCCTGCGGGGGCTGCTGGAGGCCGACTTCCGCAAATGGGACGCATCCGAGGCGGCCCTGACGCCCGGCGATTGCGATCCGGAGACCGCGCGCCTGCTCGGCTTCATCCGCTCCCTGACGGCCCAGGACGAGTCGCACCGCCGGTTCCTGTGCGGCATGTTGTCGGCCGCCACCCTCGATCCCTCCCTGATGGATCCCTGCCGCCAGGAGTTGCGCGAGCGGCTGGGCCGGAAGCAGTGGACCGAACGGGACCTCCGCCTGCACCTGGTGCATCTCGCGGCAGAGGGCCTCATGTGGCAGGAACTGTTCCAGATGTACTCGATGCCGGGTCCCGCGCGCGCGCGCCTCGTCGCCCTGATGGAAGAACTCGCGCGGCAGTGGGGCACCGGGCAAGCCCCGAAGAAAATCGCGAAGGAAGCCTGAGTCATGCGCCGAATCCTTGCCGCCACGGTCGTGGCACTCGCCGGTTGCGGCGGAAACCAGCAGCAGCAGATGCCGCCGACCGACGTCAGCGTCGCGCAAGTGGTGCAGCGGTCGATCACCGAATGGGATGACTACAGCGGCCAGATCGAGGCGATCGAATCGGCGGAAATCCGTCCGCGTGTCGCCGGCCACCTGCGGCGCGTGCATTTCCAGGAGGGCGGCCTCGTGGAAAAGGGTGCGCTGCTGTTCACGATCGACGACCGCGAGTATGCAGCCGCGGCGGACGCCGCACGCGCCGATGCCGCGCGCGCCGAGGCGCGCGTCGCACTGTCGAAGCAGGAACTCCAGCGTGCCGAGAGGCTGATCGGCGAACGCGCGATCTCGCAGGGCGAGCTCGACCAGCGTCGCATGGAAGCGCAGCAGGCGGATGCGGACGTGCTGGCCGCACGGGCCCGGGTCGCGCAGGCCGAACTGAGCCTCGGTTTCACGCGCGTCACGGCGCCTTTTGCCGGCCGCGCCGGCGCGGCCCTCGTCAAGCCGGGCAACGTCGTCACGCCGAACGAGTCGCTGCTGACCACGCTGGTTTCGGTCGATCCCGTGTACGTTTCGTTCACCGGCAACGAGCGTGCCTACCTGCGCTATCAGCAACTCGCACGCAGCGGCGACCGCGAAAGCTCGCGCGACGCACGCAATCCGGTGCGCGTCGGCCTCGCCGACGTGGCAGGCTTCCCGCACCAGGGCGAGGTCGATTTCGTCGACAACGCCCTGAACCCTGCCACTGGCACGATACGCGCCCGGGCCGTGCTGCCGAATCCAGACGGCGTCTTCACGCCTGGCCTGTTCGCGCGAGTGCGCCTGCTCGGCGCTTCGCAGTCGAATGCGCTCCTGATCCACGAGCAGGCCGTGCTGACCGACCAGGACCGGCGCTACGTCTATATCCTCGGCAAGGACAATGCCGCGGAGCGGCGCGACGTCACGCTCGGGCCGCACATCGAGACGCTGCGCGTCGTCGAATCGGGCCTGGCGCCCGGCGACAAGGTGATCGTCAACGGCATGACCAAGATCTTCTTTCCGGGCCAGCCCGTGAATCCCCGCGACGTGCCGATGGACGAACCGAACCAGGCGGCGGCGCCCAAGTAAATGCCCAAGCACACCGATTTTTCGCGGATTTTCATCGATCGCCCGATCCTGGCGACCGTGCTGTCGGCGCTGATCCTGATCGCGGGCGCGATCGCCATCCCGAACCTGCCGATCAGCGAATACCCGAACGTCGTGCCGCCCTCGGTGCAGGTCACGGCGAACTACCCGGGCGCGAACCCGCGCACGATTGCCGACACCGTCGCCGGTCCCATCGAGGAGGCGGTCAACGGCGTCGAGAACATGATCTACATGAAGTCCACGGCCAGTTCCGATGGACAGATGGCGCTGGCGGTCACGTTCAAGGCCGGTACCGACATCGACCTGGCGGCGATGCAGGTGCAGAACCGGGTTGCACAGGCCATCCCCCGCCTGCCGGAAGCCGTGCGCCAGCTCGGCGTCACGACCGTCAAGGCATCGCCGTCCATCACGCTGGTCGTGCACCTGGTCTCGCCCGACAATACCTACGACGCCCTGTATCTCTCGAACTTCGCCAACCTGCGGGTGCGGGATGAGCTCGCGCGCCTGCCCGGCGTCGGCCAGGCAGCCGTCTTCGGGGCCGGCAACTACGCGATGCGCATCTGGATCGACCCGGCGCAGGCCGCATCGCGCGGTCTTGCGGCGATCGACATCGTCAATTCGATTCGCGAGCAGAACATCGAGGTCTCGGCCGGAAGCGTCGGCGGGCCACCTACCCCGGACAACGCGGTCATGCAGCTGTCCGTCAACGCCCAGGGCCGGCTCGATTCGCCCGAGGCATTTGGCGAAGTCATCCTGAAGGCGGACGGCAACGAGCTGACGCGGCTGCGTGATGTCGCCCGCATCGAACTCGGCAGCAACAGCTACGCCATCCGGTCGCTGCTCAACAACGAGGATGCCGCCGCGATCGTGATCTTCGAGGCGCCCGGCGCCAACACGATCGCCTTGTCCGATGCGATCCGCGCGCGCATGGCCGAACTGGAGCCCGGCTTCCCGGAAGGCGTGCATTGGTCGGTCGTCTATGACCCGACCGTGTTCGTGCGGGATTCAATCAGTTCGGTCATCACGACCTTGCTCGAGGCCATCGCGCTGGTCGTGGTCGTGGTCGTGCTGTTCCTGCAGACCTGGCGCGCGTCGCTGATCCCGCTGGTCGCGGTGCCGGTCTCGATCATCGGCACCTTCGCGGTGCTGTGGCTGCTCGGTTTCTCGATCAATGTGCTGACGCTATTCGGGCTGGTGCTCGCAATCGGCATCGTCGTGGACGACGCCATCGTGGTGGTGGAAAACGTCGAACGCCATATCGGCAATGGCATGACACCGCGCGAAGCCGCACACCGGGCGATGAGCGAGGTGTCAGGACCGATCGTCGCGATCACGCTGGTGCTTTCATCGGTGTTCGTGCCGCTCGCATTCCTGGGCGGCGTCACCGGCGAATTCTACCGCCAGTTCGCGGTGACGATCGCGGCCGCCGTGATCATTTCCGGATTCAACTCGCTGACGCTTTCGCCGGCACTCGCGGCCATGCTTTTGCAACCGCATGGCGCGAAGAAAGACTCACTCGGCCGTGCCATCGAGCGCGGGTTCGGACGGCCATTCGCCGCGTTCAATCGCGTGTTTCGGCGCTTCGGCGATCGTTACTCGGGCGGCATCGGCGGCACGATCGACCGCGCGCCGCGCCTGCTGATCATCTATGCCGCACTAATCGCCGTCACCGTCGTCGGTTTCCGTGCGGTCGCCGGCGGCTACATACCGACCCAGGACAAGCAGTACCTGTTTGCGATTCTGCAGCTTCCGGAAGCCGCGACCATCGATCGCACGGACGTCGTGCTGCGCCGCATGGGCCGGATCGCAATGGATACACCTGGTGTCGAAAACGTCGTGCAGTTCCCGGGACTCAACGCGGTGCACTTTGTCGCGACGCCGAATGCGGGCGTGATGTTCATCGGGCTCGAGCCACGGGGCCGGCGTGAACTGGAGGCGGCCGACATCGCCCAGCGCGTCAATACGGCCTATGGCCAGATCCAGGAAGGACTGGCATTTGCCCTGTTGCCACCGCCGGTGCTCGGCCTCGGCAACGCCAATGGTATCGAATTGTACGTGCAGGACCGGGGCGGGCTCGGCTACGGCGAGCTCTACAACAACACGCTCGGCCTGGTGGGCGCGCTCGGCAGCACCGAGGGCTTCGATCCGCTCGGTACGTTTACTTCGTTCCAGTCGAATGTGCCGCAGCTCGACGCAATCGTCGACCGGACCAAGGTCAAGGAACTCGATCTGTCGCTGACCGACGTGTACCAGACGTTGCAGATTTACCTGGGTTCCGCCTATGTCAACGACTTCAACCTGTTCGGGCGCACCTATTCGGTCTATGCGCAGGCTGACGCGCCTTTTCGGGCCACCGTGCGCGACATCGAAGGCCTCAAGGTGCGCAATGGCAGGGGCGAGATGGTGCCACTTGGCAGCGTGGTAGACATCAGGCCGAGTTACGGTCCCGATCCGGTGATCCGCTACAACGCCTATCCGGCCGCCGACCTGTCGGCCGGCATCAATCCCGCGGTGCTGTCTTCGAGTGAAGCGCTCGACCGGGTCAAGGCGATCTCCGAGCAGGTGTTGCCGCGCGGCATGGCGTTCGAATGGACCGGTCTCACCTATCAGCAGGTCACGCAGGGCAATGCCGCGCTGTTTGTGTTCCCGCTTTGCGTGCTGCTCGTGTATTTCGTGCTGTCCGCACTGTACGAGAGCTGGTCATTGCCGCTGGCAATCATCCTGATCGTGCCGCTGTGCCTGCTGTCGGCGCTCGGCGGCATCTGGCTGGTCAATTTCATCCATGGCCTGTGGCTCGCGATCTCGCCACCGCCGTTTCCACCGGCATTCCTCGACAACAACATCTTCACCAAGATCGGGCTCGCCGTACTGATCGGCCTCGCCTGCAAGAACGCAATTTTGATCGTCGAGTTCGCGCGTGACCTCGAGGAAGCGGGCAAGGGCATCGTGGAGGCCGCGATCGAGGCCTGCCGGCTGCGCCTGCGCCCGATCCTGATGACCAGCTTCGCGTTCATCGCCGGCGTCCTGCCGCTCGTGTTTTCATCCGGGGCCGGCGCAGAAGTGCGTCATGTCATGGGCGTCACTGTCGTCTCAGGCATGCTTGGCGTGACTTTCTTCGGCCTGTTCTTCACGCCGGTGTTCTACGTGGTACTGCGCAAGCTCGTGGTGCGCCAGCAGCAACGGCGCGCTGCGCGGCTGGCGGCGGACTAGTGGCGCCCGTGAGTAGAACCCATCTGACCGTCGCTGCCATCGCCCTGCTCGGTGCCTGCACCGTTGGGCCGCGTCACAGCGTTCCGGAAATTCCCCTGCCCCAGCGCTTCGACCAGGCCACTGTGGAGGCGACGGAACAGGCTGCAGGCTCGAAGCTCTGGTCCGGATTCGGCAGCGCTGAACTCGATGCCCTGATCGCGCGCGCATTCGAGGCGAACACAACGATCGCGCAGTCCGCCGCACGGCTGGCAGAAACACGCGCACTGTCCGGGCTTTCCGTCTACAGCCGGTTTCCGACGGTCACCGCCACGGCCGGCCAGGAGGAAAGCCAGTTCAGCGGCCAGGATCCGTTCTCGCAACCGGGTGCAGGCCGCTTCGAAACCTGGCGTACAGGCTTCGATGCGGTCTGGGAAATCGACCTGTTCGGGGGCCTGCGCAACCAGAACAAGTCGATCAAGCGGCGCGTCGAGGCGGATGCGGCATCGCTCGCCGATGCCAGGCTGTCAATTGTCGCGGAAACTGCCCAGACCTGGTTCGCGCTGATCGGCGCGCGCGAGCGCCTCGCATTGCAGCGCCGCCAGCTTGCCAACCTCAGGGAAAACGTCGCGATCCTGCAGGCACAGGTCGATGCCGGCAGTTCTAATGCGCTTGATCTCGCGCGGGCCGAGACCCAGGCCCGCAGTCTCGCTGCCGCGGTGCCAGATGCCGAAACCGATGTCGTCCGGCAGGAGCAGCGCCTCGCCGTGCTGACCGCCTGGCCGGTTGCGACGCTGCGCTCGCATCTCGCTCAGGAAGCGACGATTCCCGAACTACCGAAGCTGGTTGCCACCGGCACGCCGGAGCAATGGATCAAGCGCCGCCCGGACATCCGCGTCGCAGAACGCGAGCTGGCGGCGGCAACTTCTGATGTCGGCGTCGAGATCGCGGAGTATTTCCCAAAGCTGGAGTTGCTCGGGGATTTCGGCTGGACTGCGCAGTCACGCAGCGCGATCGGGGATCCCAGCGCGGAACGCTGGAGTTATGGCCCGTCACTGTCCTGGAGTTTCCTGAACTTCGGCCGCGTGCGCCAGAACGTCAAGGCCGCCGAAGCGCGTCGCGACGGCGCCATTGCCCGTTACCAGGAAGCAGTACTGCGCGCACTCGAGGAAACCGAAAATGCGCTTGCGGGTTTCCGTGCCGCAAACCAGTCCGAGGACGAACTGCGCGCCGCAGCAGCAGCCGCCGCCGAAGCCGCGAAACTTTCCCGAATGCGTTACGACGTCGGCGCAAGCGACTACCTCACCCTGCTCGACGCCGAGCGCACGATGCTCGACCTCGAGGACCAGCACGTGCAGGCCGAAGCCCGCCGTGCCACCGCCCTCGCTGCCCTCTACAAGGCCCTCGCCGGCGAACCCTGAAAGGGGACACTCCCTCTCGCGAAAGGGGACGTCCCCATTCAAAAAGGGATGCGTCCCCTTTTGTGGAAAGCCCGGATGACGCACCACGCGCCCAGTGCTGCGAGCAGGTGCTTGATGCTGTGGCCGCTTGCTCCGTTGGTCGCATCCAGAATCGCGTAGTCGAAATTCTCGGCCAGCTTTGCGGCGACATACGCGCCGAGGCTCGCCCATAGCCACGCGGCATTCAGCGCGCCCTTGCGAAACATCAGCAGCAGCATCGGGATCAGCAGCATCGGCAGGAACTGCACGATCGCGTAGGGGCGCAGATCCCCCTGCCCCGCCAGCTCGGTCCGGATCCACCAGGCGATGCTCGCGATGCCGAGCACGACCAGCGGCCACAGCAGTGCGCGACCGAGGAACCACGACAGGCGATCCGAGACCACGGCTGCGAACAGGGCCATGAATGCGATCGTCATCGGCAGCCGGTCCCAGACCAGCGCCGGTGTCGAGGGTTCGAAATGGTAGTACGCGGAACCGAACGCAACGAGCGTGATGCCGGCGCAGAATACGATGTAATGCGCGCGCAGCTCCAGGGCTTCAAGCCGAGGCATGCGAATGAGACCGATCATCCCGATGACCAGGAACGGCAGGTTGGTCACTACATTCCAGAAGTTCGGAACCCAGAACAATGGATCACGATCGGCGAACCAGTGATAGCCAGGATCCTGCGGAATCGGATCGAGAAGGAAAACAACGGCGATCGCAGCCGCCGCAACGGCAGCGATCGACAAATACCTCCAGTTGCCTGCCGTCACCATCGCGCACCCCGCAATGCCCCAGGAGTAACATGTGCGCGCAACCTCATCAAGAAGGCGAGCCCATGCGTGCACTGATTGGGATCCTCGTGCCCGGCCTGGTGGCGGCGTCGACTGGTGTAGCGGCCGCGACGGATCAGCCGATCCTGAGTGATGTGTCCATCCGTCTGTTTGAGCAGACCGACGCAGGCGTCATTCCCGTGGCAAGGCGTGTCTACGCAACACATTTCGATGCGACACGCACGCGCATGCTGGGCCTTGAAATATCTGCGACCTATGCCAAGCCAGAATCGGCCGTGGAGGTTCCCATCACCTGCTCCATGCAGCGGCCCGATGGCAGCCTCGCCGCGTCGGACCGGCCGATGACCTTCCAGCTCTTTACCGATTACACCGAGTCCAACAGCGCGAATCTCCTCTGGGGTGTCGCCACTGCGGAGGACTGGCTGCCCGGCAACTATCAGGTTGAATGCCGGGTCGACGGCCAAGTGATTGGGCAGGCGCAGTTCGAAATCATGTTGAATCCGAGCGATATCGCAAATGCCGAGATCCGCGTCGCGGCGCTACAAATCTACCCGGTCGATCGCCAACTTCCCGCCAGGACCGACCGCAAGTATGTGAACACCCTGGTCGGCGCGGAAACGCGCCGCATCGGTGTCGAGCTCGAGTTCACGCATGCGCCGCTCGGTCGCGCGATGGTGATTCCCGCCGAGTGCTACTTCTTCTGGCCCGACGGACAGACTTCGCTGCCAGTCCTGCTGAGTTACGAACCGCAGGCCGCCTGGCCTGGCGGCTATTCTGCAGGCGCCTCGGGTTGGGACCAACCGGGCAACTGGCTGCAAGGCGTTTACACAGTCACGTGCATGATCTACGGCCATCCGGTTGCCGTGGATCGCTTCGTGGTCGAATAGGTCAATCCGGCTCACGCCCCATACTCTTGATCTTCCCGTCCACGATCGTGACCACCATCGGAAACGACTGACTGCCGCGGTCATAGGTCCAGGTCTCGATCGTGGAGGTACCGACCCGGTTGCGCCCGCCGGCCACGGTTGCGGCGTAGACATCGACGACTTCCACCGACTTGGTCGTTGGCGCGCCACATTTTTCGAGCAACTCTTCAACCGACATGTCGGGTGAGGCGATCCACTGGCCGCAGCGGAAGGTTTCGGCGAACACCGTGGGTGATAGCAACGACAGCAGGATCAGTATCGTCGCTACGGCGTTTTTCCGAGTGTTCATGCAGCGCCCTCCTTGTGAAGCAGTGCCCGCTCGATCCGCCGGTCCGGCACCAGCCAGATCAGCGCGACCAGTACGTAGATCGCCTTGGAGACCCAGTGCGATCCGAATGCCGCAAGAATCGCGACCAGGTACAGCACGGGCGACAGCTTGCCCTTCCAGTCGCTGCCGACCGCCTTGCGCAGCAAAGAATCCTTACCCTGCGACGAAATGATTCTTCCCTGCAGGATGAAAAATGCGATCGCCGCCATCAGCAGCACGATGCCGTACAACGCCGTCGGCAGCTCGGCAAAATGATTCTCGCCCATCCAGCCCGTCGTGAACGGAATCAGCGACAGCCAGAACAGCAGATGCAGGTTCGCCCACAGGATCGGCCCGGTCACCTTGTGCAGCGTGTGCAGCATGTGGTGATGATTGTTCCAGTAGATCGCAAGGTAGATGAAGCTCAGCACATAGCTCAGGAAAATCGGCAACAGCGGCTGCAGCGTGCCGGCGGTCTCCCCCTGCGGAACCTTGAGCTCGAGCACCATGATCGTGATGATGATCGCAATCACGCCGTCGCTGAATGCCTCGAGGCGGGTCTTGTTCATGGATGAAGGATCCATTCCGCTGGAAATTGGCGCGCCCGGCGGGAGTCGAACCCACGACCTACGGCTTCGGAGACCGTCACTCTATCCAGCTGAGCTACGGGCGCGTATTGGGAGCGCGATTTTAGCGACCGGGGCACGGAAGCGCCAACCCGCTATAATTCGGGCCTTCAAATCACCCATTACGAGCGCCCGAGAATGGTAAAGCCCGACCGACATTTCATGAATGTTTTCAGCGCAGTGCTTGGCATCCTGATCGCCATTGTGCTCGCATTAATCGGCGTCTCCCGGCTGGTGGACAGCGGCCCGAAAGGGGCGCGCGACACCGAGGATCCGTTGATGCAGGCAGAGGCGCACGAACGCATCAAGCCATTTGGCCAGGTGGCGGTTGCCGGGCAGGACAATGCGGCCGTCGCGATCGAACCACCCGCGGCCGCGCCGGTGGCCGGTGCAACGACCCCACCCGCGCCCGCGGCGGATGGCAACGTGGCCGCTCCTCAGGCGGCCGACGGCAAGTCGATTTACGCGTCAGCCTGTGTCGTCTGCCATGGCGCGGGCCTCGCCGGTGCGCCGAAGATCGGCGATCCGACGGCTTGGGCGCCACGCATCGCGCAAGGCACCGCGACACTCAACCAGCATGCGATTAAGGGCTATCAGGGATCGGCCGGAATGATGCCGGCGAAGGGTGGTCGCGCAGATCTTCCGGACGATGCCATCGAGGCCGCCGTCGAATACATGGTCTCGCAGAGCCGCTAGCCGACCACCGCCTGCGGCTCTCGGTCGAGCCGCCGGTAACCGATCGCTTCGGAAAGCTCTGCCCGCCCAGTACGCAACGCCGTTGGCCATCAAGGCCGTTACAGTGTGACGTCACCCCGACTTTTCGTAGCCATTTAGAACTGGAGTAACGTGCTTCCGGAGTCCTTGTTCGGCAAGGAGAGGAAGCGATGAAGAAGTCGAAGTTCACCGAGGCGCAGATCCTGTTTGCCCTCAAGCAAGGCGATGCCGGGCAGCCGATAGCGGATGTCTGCCGGCAGATGGGGATCAGCGAGGCCACGTATTACGTCTGGAAGAAGCGGTACGCCAACATGGGACTCCTGGAGGTTCGGGAGCTGCGGCAGCTGCGGGACGAGAACGCACGGTTAAAACGCTTGGTGGCCGATCTGACGCTGGATCGGCACGTGCTGCAGGAGGTGATTAAAAAAAAGATCTAGCAGCACCCAGACGCCGGGATATCGCGCGATGGATACAGGACTGCTTTCAACTGAGCGTACGCAGGTCTTGCAAGCTGAGTTGCCTGCGCAACGCCACCTGGTACTACCGTTCGCGGGCCCGCGACTGCAGCGTACTGCGGCAACGGATGCGGGAGCTTGCGACGGCACGGCCTCGGTTCGGGTACGAGCGCCTGCACATCCTGTTAACCCGGGAGGGTTGGCGAGTGGGTCG
>JANNTO010000347.1:0-4952 GCA_031403675.1 Gammaproteobacteria bacterium
CCGTGCAGCTTGCCGGCTTCGCATTCATGACGAAATCATACCATATCGGTCCTGATTAGCTGGCCGGCAGAGCCCGTGGCACACCGTGCCTGCGCCAGAAGCGATCGATCGCCGCGCGGATTGCCGGCGCGTCGAGTCCCGCGGCGGCCAGATTGTCCTCGCGAGAACCGTGTTCGATGAAGCCATCGGGCACGCCGATCTGCAGCACCGGGATCGCGCTGCCGATGCGCTGCAGGTATTCGAGCACGGCGGATCCGGCGCCGCCGGCGACCGCGTTTTCTTCGAGCGTCACGATCGCGCGATGACCTGCGGCGACCGATGCAATCAGTTCTTCGTCCAACGGCTTGACAAAGCGCATGTTCACGAGCGTCGCATCGAGCCCGTCCGCGACCGCCAGAGCCGGCGCCAGCATCGCGCCGAATGCGAGCAGTGCGAGACCGCTGCCTCCCTGGCGTCGCATTTCGCCGCGTCCAAGCGGCAGCGCCTGCATCGTCTTCTGCACGGCAACGCCCGGTCCGCGACCGCGCGGATAGCGGACCGCGGCCGGCTGGTCGAGCTGGGCAGCCGTGTACAGCATCTGCCGGCACTCGTTTTCATCGGCGGGCGCCATCACGACCAGATTCGGCACGCAGCGCAGGTAGGACAGGTCGAACACGCCCTGGTGTGTCGCACCGTCACCGCCGACCAGACCCGCGCGGTCGATCGCGAACACGACCGGCAGGCGTTGCAGCGCCACATCGTGGATCAGCTGATCGTAGGCGCGCTGCAAAAACGTGGAATAGATGGCGACCACCGGGCGCATGCCGTCGCAGGCCATGCCGGCAGCCAGCGTCACCGCATGCTGCTCGGCGATCGCGACGTCGAAATAGCGCTCAGGAAAGCGTTTCTCGAACTCGACCAGGCCCGAACCCTCGCGCATCGCCGGCGTGATGCCGACCACACGGGCGTCCTGCGCCGCGATATCGCAGAGCCATTCGCCGAACACCTGTGAGTAGGTCGGCCCGACCGCCTGTTCCTTGACCATCGTGCCGCTCGCCGGATCGTAGGGCCCCGGCCCGTGCCACTTGATCGGATCGGCCTCCGCCGGCGCGTAGCCCTTGCCCTTCTGGGTCACGACATGCAGGAACTGCGGCCCGGGCAGCGGGCGCATGTTGCCGAGCGTCGTGACCAGCGTGTCGACGTCGTGCCCATCCACCGGACCGATGTAGTTGAAGCCCATTTCCTCAAACAGCGTGCCGGGCAGCACCATGCCCTTGGCGTGCACTTCCGAGCGGCGCGCCAGTTCCCAGGCGGACGGCATCGAGCGCAACACTTTCTTGCCGCCTGCGCGCAAGTGCGAGTACATGCGACCGGACAGCAGGCGCGCGAAATAATTGGACAGCGCTCCAACATTCTCGGAAATCGACATGTCGTTGTCGTTCAAGACCACCAGCAGGTCCACATCGACGCTGCCCGCATGGTTCAGCGCCTCCCAGGCGATGCCCGCGCTCATCGCGCCATCGCCGATCACTGCGACCACGCGGCGGTCGCCTCCGACGGCGCGATTCGCGATCGCCATGCCGAGTGCGGCGCTGATTGAGGTGCTCGAATGGCCGCCGCCAAAGCCGTCGTAAACGCTTTCGGCACGCAATGGAAATGGCGCCAGTCCGCCGCGCTGTTTGATGCTGCCAAGCCGGCGGCGGCGGCCGGTCAGGACCTTGTGCGGATAGGCCTGATGCCCGACATCCCAGATCAGCCGGTCGTAGGGCGTGTCGAAGACATAGTGCAGCGCGACTGCGAGCTCGACCGTGCCGAGGCCCGCCGCGAGGTGTCCGCCCATCTGGCCGACGGTGTGGATCAGGTATTCGCGCAATTCGACCGAGAGTGCGCCGAGCTCGCTACGCGCAAGCGCGCGCAGATCAGCCGGAGTCTCGATCGACTCCAGCAGGCCGGCGGGTCTGGCGTCACTCATGCGGGAAGTTTACTGGACCCGCGGCGGCGGGCATACGGCGCGGGTTTTCCCTGGCTTAGCGTCCGCGCAGTACCAGTTGGCCGGCAAACTCGCGCAACTGCTCGGCCTCCCGGCCAAAGATGGAGAGGGCCGCAATCCCCTGGTGCGCGAGTTCGGCGGCGCGCGCTCGGGCAGCGGCGACGCCGGCAATCGCCGGATAGGTGGGCTTGCCGCGCAGTGCATCCGAGCCTTGGCCCTTGCCGGTGACCGTGGGGTCGCCCAGCACATCCAGGAGATCGTCAACGATCTGGAACGAGAGGCCGATGGTCCGGCCATAGACATCGAGCGCCGTGCGCCGCGCCGCAGGCAGCGTCGGTACCGCGGCGCAGGCGATCAGCACCGCGGCGCGGATCAGCGCACCGGTCTTGCGCGCATGCATCTTTTCGATCTGTTGCGGTTCGAGGCGCAAGCCCGTCGCGGCCAGATCCATCGCCTGGCCACCCGCCATGCCCAGCGTTCCGCTGGCCTGGGCCAGCAGCCGGATCATGTCGATTCGACCGGCGGCATCGATCGCAAGCCCAGGATCAGCGGCCAGAATCTCGAATGCGAGCACCTGCAGCGCGTCGCCGGCCAGGATAGCCGTCGCTTCGTCGAAGGCGCGGTGGGTCGTTGGCCGGCCACGGCGCAGATCGTCGTCGTCCATCGCCGGCAGATCGTCGTGCACCAGTGAGTAGGCATGGATCAGTTCGACGGCGGCCGCCGGCGCGTCGAGTACCGCGAGCGGCACGCCAATCGCGCTGCCGGTCGCATAGACGAGTATTGGACGGATCCGTTTGCCCGGACCGAGCGCGGCGTAGCGCATCGCGCGATGCAGCGGGGCCGGTTCCGCATCGGCGCAGGGCAGGCGCCGCTCGAGCACGTTCTCGATACGCTCACGGTATTGCGCCTGCCAGGTGCCGGCTGCGGTTTCGGCCAGCATGGAATGGACCGGTCAGCTCTCGTCCGGCGCCGCAAAATCCTGCTCGACGAGTTCGCCGTCGCGGTTCTGCGCGAGCACCCGGATCTTCTGCTCAGCTTGTTGCAGCGCCTTCTGGCAACCGCGTGTCAGCGTGACGCCGCGCTCGAACTGGCGCAGTGATTCTTCGAGTGGCAAGTCGCCCTGTTCGAGGCGCAGCACGATCTGTTCGAGCTCGGCCAGTGCCGCTTCGAAATCAGGAGTGGCCGGTTTCTGTCGCGTCACGGCGATCTGCCTGGGTGGTCCGGTGGGGCGGGCAGTTTCACAGCCGCCGACGGTGTGGTCAACGAGGCGTGCGGGTCGCGGATCAGGGTGGCGGCCCTTCCCCGCCGGGCGCGACCGCGTTAGAACCTGTCTAAACCATCGGCCAGCAGGGCTGGCGAAACCGGACCCGCGCACGGCCATGATCGGGGGCAAGACACACGAATACACGGATCTGTATCCGGGCATGTCGAAGACCGCGCGTGCGGGTGCGGCTGTTAGAATCGCCGCGCCGACGGCGACCTGCCGTCCCTATCGAAGGACGAGATGAGTCAGTCGTACACGGCCTCCGACATCGAAGTCCTGACCGGTCTTGAACCGGTGCGCCGCCGGCCGGGCATGTACACGGACACGCGCAGCCCGAATCACCTGGTGCACGAGGTGGTGGACAACAGCGTCGATGAGGCCCTGTCCGGTCACTGCAAGAACATCGCCGTCATCGTGCACAAGGACGGCTCGGCGTCGGTCGAAGACAACGGCCGCGGCATGCCGGTCGACATCCATCCGAAGGAAAAGGTCAGCGGCGTCGAGCTGATTCTGACGCGCCTGCATGCCGGCGGAAAGTTCTCGGATCGGAATTATGAGAGCGCCGGCGGCCTGCACGGCGTCGGCGTGTCGGTCGTGAACGCCCTGTCGAAGCACCTCGAGTGCAACGTGCGGCGCGACGGCAAGGAATGGAACATTGGCTTCAAGGACGGCAAGGTCGTCTCGAAGCTCGAAGCAGTCGGCGAGGTCAAGCGCGGCCGCACGGGCACGACGATCCGTTTCTGGCCGGACCCGGCCTATTTCGACGTTCCGAACATCTCGGCATCGCGCCTCAAGCATGTGCTGAAGGCAAAGGCCGTGCTGTGCCCGGGTCTGCGCATGCAACTCACGGACGAGGCAAGCGGCGAGTCGCAGGAATGGTTCTTTACCGGCGACCTCGCCGCCTATCTGGTCGAGCAACTCGGTAATTCGGGGCGGCTGCCGGAGGAGCCATTCACCGGTCATTTCAAGGGCGGCCACGAAGTCGCGGACTGGGCTTTCTGCTGGGCGCCTGACAGCGAGGCAGCGATTGCGGAAAGCTACGTCAATCTGATTCCGACGACCCAGGGTGGCACGCACGTCAATGGCCTGCGCGGAGGCGTCGCCGACGCGGTGCGTGAATTCTGCGAATTCCGCAACATGGTGCCGCGCGGGCTCAAGCTCGCGCCCGAGGATGTCTGGCAGGGAGTTGCGTTCATCCTGTCGGTGCGCATGCAGAACCCGCAATTCGCGGGGCAGACCAAGGAAAAACTCTCGTCGCGCGAGTCCGCGACCTTCGTTGCCGGTGTGGTCAAGGATGCCTTTGCGCTGTGGCTCAACCAACATCCGGAAGCCGGCGAGAAAATCGCGCAGTTCGCAATCGGCAATGCGCAGGAGCGCACGCGCGCGGCCGCGCGCGTGACCCGCAAGCGCATCGTCTCGGGCCCGGCGCTCCCCGGAAAACTCGCCGACTGCACTTTGCAGGAGCCGGAGCGCTGCGAGTTGTTCCTGGTCGAGGGCGATTCGGCAGGCGGCTCGGCGAAACAGGCGCGCGACCGTTCCAACCAGGCGGTCATGCCGCTGCGCGGCAAGATCCTGAACACCTGGGAGGTCGAAGCCGCCGACATCCTCGCGTCCCAGGAAGTGCACGACATCACGACCGCTCTGGGTGTGGATGCGGCCTCAAATGACCTGTCGGGACTGCGCTACCACAAGATCTGCATCCTCGCGGACGCGGATTCG
>JANNTO010000348.1:0-1987 GCA_031403675.1 Gammaproteobacteria bacterium
CCGGAACCCGAGATGTTCGATGTCATGAGGAAATACAATATTCTCGGAATGGAGATGGAAGCTGCCGGCATCTACACCCTCGCCACGGAGCTCGGCGCCCAGGCGCTTGCGATCTGCACCGTGAGCGACGATGTCCGCGCAGGCACGGAACTCACGTTCGCCGAGCGGCAATCGAGCTTTGATGACATGATCCGGCTCGCTCTCGATACCGCGCTGATTGACACGTGACTCACCGCTACGGCATGCAGCCATGAGCACGGTCGCCAGTTCACTTCCACCCTCGTTGCCAGCCCTCGACCATGTGCCGCGTGTCGACGAGGTCGGCGTGGAAGAGCGTGTCGCCCGGTTTTGCAGTCGCAGCATCAAGAAGGAATCGAAAGTACAGGCGCTGAAGCTCGCGCTCAGCATGATCGATCTCACCACGCTCGAGGGGCAGGACACGCACGGCAAGGTCACGCAACTGTGCCAGAAGGCGATTCATGTGCACGACAGGTTGCCCGGGCTGCCACACGTCGCGGCAGTGTGTGTGTATCCGACGATGGTCGCCGTGGCGCGCAAGGCGCTCGCCGGCCACGACATCAAGGTTGCATCGGTTGCGACTGCGTTCCCGAGCGGCATGGCGCCCCTCAGCGTCAAGCTGGAGGAGACCCGGCTCGCGGTGCAGGAAGGCGCCGATGAAGTCGACATGGTGATCTCGCGCGGCGCATTCCTGGAGGGCGAGTACCGGCGCGTCTTTGACGAAATCATTGCCATCAAGGAAGCCTGCGGGCCGGCGCGACTCAAGGTGATCCTCGAGACCGGCGAGCTCGGCACGCTTGACCGCGTTCGTCGCGCCAGCACGCTTGCCATGCATGCCGGGGCGGATTTCATCAAGACCTCGACCGGCAAGATCCAGCCAGCCGCGACGCTGCCGGTTACGCTGGTCATGCTGCAGGCCATTCGCGACTACTATCATGCGACCGGGCGTCGCGTCGGCATGAAGCCGGCGGGCGGCATTTCGAAGGCCAAGCAGGCGATCCAGTACCTCGTCATGCTGCGTGAAACCCTGGGTGAGGGCTGGCTCACACCCGAATGGTTCCGGTTTGGCGCCAGCAGCCTGGTCAATGACATCCTGATGCAACTTGAAAAGCAGAGCACCGGCGTCTATCAGTCGGCCGACTACTTTTCCAGGGACTGAACATGGCTCGCCCGAAATCGCAACTTCAATTCGACACCGGCTGGAAGTACTCGGCGGCGCCGGAAAGCACCGAACACGTGCGCATTGACCCGCAGTACGAGCTGTTCATCGGTGGCCAGTTCGTGGCCCCGCGCTCGCGGCAGTATTTTGAAACGATAAATCCAGCCACCGAGAAGGTATTGGCGCGAGTCGCCCGCGCCGGTCGCAAGGACGTCGATCGAGCCGTCGCTGCTGCGCGCCGGGCCTATGAACGCAGCTGGTCAAGACTCAAGCCGGCCGAACGCGGCAAGTATCTCTACCGTATTGCGCGAATGCTGCAGGAGCGCGCCCGCGAGTTCGCGGCCATCGAGTCGCTCGACGGTGGCAAGCCGATTCGCGAATCGCGCGATGTCGATGTGCCGCTGGCCGCAGCGCACTTCTTCTATTACGCCGGCTGGGCGGACAAGCTCGAGTACGCGTTTCCCGGCAGGCGGGCCGCGCCGCTCGGCGTAGCCGGCCAGATCATTCCGTGGAATTTCCCGTTGTTGATGGCCGCGTGGAAAATCGCGCCCGCGCTCGCGTGCGGCAACACCGTGGTCCTCAAGCCGGCAGAAACAACACCGCTGACCGCGTTGAAGCTTGCCGAGCTGATGCGTGATGCAGAGCTCCCGCCTGGTGTGGTCAACATCCTCACCGGCGCCGGCGAAACCGGCGCGGCGCTGGTCGCACACGCCGGCGTTGACAAGATCGCATTCACCGGATCGACCGAGGTCGGCAAGCAGATCCTGCGGCGGCTGGCCGGCACCAACAAGCACTACACGCTCGAGCTCG
>JANNTO010000349.1:0-5403 GCA_031403675.1 Gammaproteobacteria bacterium
CACCTCCCCGACCGACTTCATCGCTGTCGTCAGCGTCGTGTCGGCGCCGGGAAATTTCTCGAAAGCAAATCGCGGGATCTTGGTGACGACGTAGTCGATGGTCGGCTCGAAAGACGCCGGCGTCGCGCCGCCGGTGATGTCGTTGTCGAGCTCGTCGAGCGTGTAGCCGACGGCGAGCTTGGCGGCGACCTTGGCGATCGGGAAGCCGGTCGCCTTGGACGCCAGTGCCGAGGAGCGCGACACGCGCGGGTTCATCTCGATGACGAGCATGCGCCCGTCCTTCGGGTTCACTGCGAACTGCACGTTGGAGCCGCCGCACTCGACGCCGACCTGGCGCAGCACCGCGATCGACGCGTCGCGCATGCGCTGGTATTCCTTGTCGGTCAGCGTCTGCGCCGGCGCCACCGTGATCGAGTCGCCGGTGTGCACCCCCATCGGATCCAGGTTCTCGATCGAGCAGACGATGATGCAGTTGTCCTTGCGGTCGCGCACCACCTCCATCTCGAATTCCTTCCAGCCCAGCACCGATTCCTCGATCAGCACTTCGCCGGTCGGCGAGGCGTCAAGACCGCGCATGACGATCGCTTCGAACTCCTCGCGGTTGAAGGCGATGCCGCCGCCGGTGCCGCCGAGCGTAAATGATGGGCGGATCACGGTCGGATAGCCGACCTCGCCCTGGACCGCGAGCGCCTCATCCAGGCTGTGCGCGATGTAGGACTGCGGGCATTCAAGGCCGATGCCACGCATCGCGTTGCGGAATAATTCCCGGTCCTCGGCCATGTCGATCGCTTCGCGCGATGCCGCGATCATCTCCACACCGAATCTCTCGAGCACACCCTCGCGCACCAGGTCGAGTGCGGTATTGAGCGCGGTCTGGCCGCCCATGGTCGGCAACAGGGCGTCGGGCCGCTCCTTCTCGATGATCCGCGCGATCGTGCGCCAGTCCACCGGCTCGATGTAGATCGCATCCGCCATTTCCGGGTCGGTCATGATGGTCGCCGGATTCGAGTTCACGAGGATGACGCGGTAACCCTCCTCGCGCAGCGCCCGGCAGGCCTGGGCGCCTGAATAGTCGAATTCGCAGGCCTGACCGATGATGATCGGCCCGGCGCCGATGATCAGGATGCTTTCGATATCGGTGCGCTTGGGCATCAGCGCGCCAGCGCCCCGTCGGCGGCCACGGTATGGGTACGCAGCATCAGCTGCAGGCGCCGCACCATCAGGAACACGAAATGCTCAAACAGCGGCAGCAGATCGTGCGGACCCGGGCTCGCCTCCGGATGTCCCTGGAAGCCAAAGGCCGGGCGATCGGTGCGCGCGATCCCTTGCAGCGAACCGTCGAACAGCGAGCGATGGGTCGCCTTGAGTTCCGCTGGCAGTGACTGCTCGTCAACCGCGAACCCGTGATTCTGGCTGGTGATCACCACGTGATTGCCGACCAGTTCCTGTACCGGGTGATTGGCGCCGTGATGGCCGAACTTCATCTTGGTCGTGCGCGCGCCGCTGGCGAGCGCAAGCAGCTGGTGCCCGAGGCAGATACCGAATATCGGAATGTCAGTCGCAAGAAATTCGCGAATCGCCGCGATCGCATAGTCGCAAGGCTCCGGATCACCCGGACCGTTCGACAGGAAAATGCCGTCCGGTGCGAGCGCCAGCGCATCCACCGCGCTGGTCTGCGCCGGCACGACGGTCATGCGACAGCCATGGTCGGCGAGCAGTCGAAGGAGGTTGCGTTTGATGCCATAGTCGTAGGCGACGACATGCAGGCGTGAGCCGGGTCGCAGGATGCGTCCGGGTTCGCGGCCAACGCTGCCGTCATTCCACTGGTACGGCTCGCGCACCGACACGACTTTCGCGAGGTCCATGCCCTTCAGGCCCGGGAAAGCGCGCGCCGCACGCAGCGCCACGTCCGCATCGGCCTTGTCGGCGGTCGCGATGCAGCCGCCCTGTGCGCCGCGTTCGCGCAGGATTCGCGTGAGTTTCCGTGTATCGATACCGGCGATCGCCACGGTTTCGCCTTCGGCCAGGAATTCCGCCAGCGAGTGACTCGCACGCCAGCTCGAGTGGGCGAGCGGCAGGTCGCGAATCACGAGTCCGGCCGCATGGATTGCATCCGACTCCATGTCTTCGGGCGTGACGCCGGTATTGCCGATATGCGGATAGGTCAGCGTAACGATCTGGCGGCTGTAGGAGGGGTCGGTCAGGATCTCCTGATAACCCGTCATCGCAGTGTTGAATACGACCTCGCCGGTGGTGACACCGGAAGCACCGATCGAGACGCCGCGAAACACCGTGCCGTCCTCGAGCGCGAGCACTGCAGGTGTCGGTGTCACCGGTGCATTCTCCCTGTGCGGCTGCGACGGCGGTCCGCGCAATGCGCAGGACATGGACGGATGGAGCCGTCGGGGACTCCAACTGCATTCAACTTTTGATCTTCAAGGGGGCCGCGACCCGGGCGCGATTCTACAAGACCGGCCTGTAAAAGGGGACGTTACCCTTTTCCAAAACGCGGAAAAGGGTAACGTCCCCTTTTACAAACCGAGCACGTCCGACATGCCGTACAGCCCCGGCGGTCGGCCGTTTAGCCAGCGTGCGGCTGCCAGCGCGCCATGCGCGAATGTCATCCGGTCCGTGGTCCGGTGCACCAGTTCGAGCGTCTCCCCGGGGCCGGCAAACAGGATGTGGTGCTCACCGATGATGTCGCCGGCGCGCAGGCTCGCGAATCCGATCTTTCCCGCACCGCGGTCCGCCGATTTACCGAGCCGGCCATAAACGGCGTGCTCGGCCAGCGTACCGCCGCGACTGCCGGCGATCACCTCGCCGAGCCGCAGGGCGGTGCCGGAAGGTGCGTCCGCCTTGTGACGATGGTGTGCCTCGAGAATTTCGACATCGTAGTCGGCCGGCAGGGAGGCCGCGGCTCTGCCTGCCAGGCCGAACAGCAGGTTGACCGCAAGCGACATGTTCGGCGCGACCAGCACCGGCAGCTTTTCGCTGGCGCGGCGGATCTCTGCATTGCTTCTGGCATCCAGACCGGTGATGCCGATAACCCATGGGATCCCCGCACGCCGGACCGCCACCAGGTTTTCCTCGATCGCGTCCGGCAGCGTGAAATCAATCGCGATGGCTGCGTTCGCGAGCGCTTGAGCGCGATCGGCGGTGACTTCGACAGCGACCGGGCCGGCCTGGGCGACCTCGCCGGCATCGCGGCCGAGTGCGGCGCTCGATGGCGACGCGAGTGCCCCGGTCAACACGAAGTCCTGTGACTCGCGGATTGCCCGGACCAGGCAACGCCCCATCCGTCCGCTGACTCCGAGCACTGCTACATTGGTCATGTCAGCTGCCGATCCTGCCGAAAAACTGCCGCACGCCTTCAAGCCATGAAAGTTCGCGGGGATTGTGACTCTTTCCATCGGCGGCAAGCGATTTCTCGAGCTTGCGTAGCAGTTCTTTCTGTTCGGCACTGAGTTCCACCGGCGTTTCGACCACAACACGGCAGAACAGGTCGCCGGTCGCGCCGCCACGCACCGGCTTGACCCCTTTTTCGCGCAGGCGGAATACCCGACCGGACTGCGTGCCGGTCGGTACCTTGATCATCGCCTGGCCACCCAGGGTCGGTACTTCGATGCTGCCGCCGAGCACGGCGGTTACAAAACTGATCGGCACCTCACAGGACAGGTGGGCGCCATCGCGTTCGAAAATTGAGTGCTCGCGCACCAGAATCTCGACCTACAGGTCACCCGTCGGTCCGCCATTGCGGCCGGCCTCGCCTTCGCCGGCGAGGCGGATCCGGTCGCCGGTGTCCACACCGGCTGGCACCTTGACCGAGAGGCGCTTATTGGCGCGCACGCGGCCGTTGCCGCTGCATTTCGGACATGGGTTCTTGATGATCGTGCCACGCCCCTTGCAGCGCGGACAGGCCTGCTGCACCGCGAACGGCCCCTGCCGGACACGCACCTGACCGCTGCCCGCGCAGGTGTCGCAGTTCTCCGGTGAATGACCAGGCGCGGCGCCACTGCCGCCGCATTCGCCACATTCCGCGACAGTCTGGAAGTCAATTTCTGTGGCGCTGCCAAATACCGCCTGCTCGAGATCGAGGGTCAGTTCATAGCGCAGGTCGGCGCCGCGATAGACGGCGCTGCGGCCACCGCGGCGCCCACCGCCAAAGATATCGCCGAACATGTCGCCAAAGACGTCGCCGAACGCGTCGGACGGGCTGAAACCCTGGCCGGCGCCGCGCGCTGCATCGAGGCCCGCGTGACCGTACTGATCGTAAGCCGCGCGCTTTTGCGCATCGGTCAGGATCTCGTAGGCCTCTTTTGCTTCCTTGAAGCGCTCTTCGGCCTCTTTGTCGTCCGGATTGCGGTCCGGGTGATACTTCATGGCCAGGCGCCGATAGGCCTTGGTGACGGCTTCCTCGGTGGCGTTTCTCGGCACGCCCAGCACCTGGTAGTAGTCACGCTTCGACATGGCGCTCCGCAAGCGCGACCGCCGGATGACCCGATGTCACCCGGCGGCCGGTGGAACTTCGCACGCAGGAACCTGCGCCGTCAGTGCGGCTTGGGTCCCTGGTCCTTGATCTCTTCGAACTCGGCGTCGAGCACGTCGTCCTTGCCCGCATCGGCGCCCGGCTTTGGGGGCGCGCCCGGCTCGCCGCCGGCACCCGCCGCACCGGCTTCGGCCTGGTAGGCGCGCTGCACCACCGGCGCACTGGCTTTCGCGAGCGCCTCGGCCTTGTGCTCGATTGCGGCCTTGTCCTCGCCTTTCAACGCACCACGCAAATCGTTTAATGCCGCCTCGATCGCCACGCGTTCCTCACCCGTGACCTTGTCGCCGAGTTCCTTGATCGACTTTTCGGTCGCATGCAGCAAGGCGTCAGCACGATTGCGCGTATCCACCAGTTCGCGGAACAGCTTGTCTTCCGCAGCATGCGCTTCAGCGTCGCGCACCATCTGCTTGATCTCTTCCTCGGACAGGCCGCTCGAGGCCTTGATGACGATCCTCTGCTCCTTGCCGGTCGCCTTGTCCTTGGCGGACACGTTCAGGATGCCGTTCGCGTCGATGTCGAAGGCGACCTCGATCTGCGGCATGCCACGCGGCGCCGGCGGGATGTCGGACAGGTCGAACTTGCCGAGCGACTTGTTGTCGGTCGCACGGTCACGCTCGCCCTGCAGGACGTGAATCGTCACGCCGCTCTGGTGGTCCTCGGCAGTCGAGAACACCTGGGAGGTCTTGGTCGGAATCGTGGTGTTCTTCTCGATCAGGCGCGTCATCACGCCGCCCAGCGTTTCGATGCCGAGCGAGAGGGGCGTGACGTCGAGCAGCAGCACGTCCTTGACGTCCCCCGCGAGCACACCGCCCTGGATCGCGGCGCCGACTGCAACCGCCTCATCCGGGTTGACGTCC
>JANNTO010000350.1:0-3260 GCA_031403675.1 Gammaproteobacteria bacterium
GATGCGGCTGCAGAACTCATCGATCTCGGAGAGCTGCTGCTTGTCGCCGTCGTTGAAGCTGTTGGTTTTCGGACACAGCTTGTCCTCGATGCAGACCGCAGCGACGCCGCGCTGCTCGAGCTTGCGCACCAGCCGGCGCACATTGTTGAAATTGCCGTAACCGGTGTCGCCATCCAGCAGGATCGGAATGCTGGTCGCATCAGCCATGAACTCCAGCATCTCGAGAACCTGGGTCCAGCTCGCCTCGTTGTTGTCGCGCACCCCGTATTGCGCGGACAGGCACAGGCCGCCGGCCCAGAGTGCCTTGAAGCCGGCCTCTTCGCCGATGCGGGCGCTGATGCCGTTGTGTGCTTCGAGCAGGAACTCGAGTTGCGGGCTGGCGAGCAGCTGGCGGAACTGCGCGGTCTTCTTCACCGCGGCAAGTCTAGCGGATTTCAGGCATTCCTGGCGTTGCGCCAGGCGTGTAACCAGGCCGGAAACTCCTGCGGCGGCAGTGGTTTCGCGTAGTGGAACCCCTGTGCGTAGTCGCAGCCCATTGCGGCCAGATCCGCTGCGACCTCCGCATTCTCGACGCCCTCGGCGACCACCTCGAGATCGAAGGAATGCCCGAGCGCGATGATCTGCTCGACGATCTTGCGGTCGGCCTTGTCGGTTTGCATGTTCATCACGAACGATTTGTCGATCTTCAGTTCGTCGGCCGGAATCTGCTTCAGGTAGGACAGCGAGGAATAGCCGGTTCCGAAATCGTCGATCGAGACGCGTGCGCCGAGCTCCCGGAGATCGGTCAATATGCGATGACTGCGCTCGCGATCCATCATCAGCGCGTTCTCGGTCATCTCGACTGTCAGTCGCGAGAGATCCACCGACCACAGGCCGGCGGCATTCTTGATCACGTCCACGAGTTCCGGGTTGCAGACGATCGAGGGCGTGACATTGACGGCGACACCGAGGTGGCCGAGGTGCTTTGGCCACTCGCTCAACTGGCGCAGCGCGCGATGGAATGCGAACCGGGTCAGCGGATCGATCTGCCCGGTCATCTCCGCAACGTCGATGAAGATCTCCGGCGGCACATTGCCGGAATCGGGGCGGTTCCAGCGCATCAGCGCCTCGCAGCCGACGACCTTCAGGTCGGACAGCGCGAGCTTGGGCTGATAATTGAGCACCAGGTCGCCGTGCTCGAGCGCGCTCGCGAGTTGGGTTTCGAGATCCCAGCCAGCCACCAGTTCATCCGCCTTGCGCGTCGTGTAGACCACGCTGGGCTGCGAAGTTTTCCAGGCCTCGAGCAACGCGATCTCGGCGCATTGCATCAGTTGCTCGGCGGTGCGCGCATGCGCCGGGAACATGCCGATGCCGACCGAGAGGCGCACGCTTGCATGCTGCCCGCCGGCCGGAAGCGGTTCTGCGCCGGTGCGCAGGATCTTGTTGGCGGCCAGCAGCGCGTGTCCTTCGTTGCGTAGGTTCGACAACACAAATACGAACTTGCGATCACCGAGCCTGGCGAAATAGTCGCCGGGACGCGATACGTGCGACAGCTTGTTGCGCAGCTCATCCAGCATGCGCCCGGCATTGGCGTGGCCTGCGCTTGCGAATAGCCGCTCCAGATCGTGCACATAGACCATCAGCACCGCGATGCCGTACAGACGGCTTTCGCGCGCGAGGAGACGGCTGTGGATCGCCTCGAGGCACTCGGCGTAGCCGTTCGTTCCCGTCGTTATGGGCATTGCGCTGGTCATGGCTTCAGTTCAGGTAGTACTCCGCCGGATCGATGCCGAAGGCGCCGGGCTCGAGACCCGATTCAATCCAGAGCGAGGCGTGGTCGTCGAGCGTCGCCGACATCTGATTCAGGTCCACAACGCGGTAGTCCGCCAGTGGCTGCTTCTCTGCATCGAGGATGATCATCACCTCGGGGCGCAGCCGCCGGATGCGGCTCTGCGCGGTCACGACGGCCACTTCGCCGGTACTTAGAAGCACCAGCGTACCGGTCGGGAACATGCCGATCGCCTGCGTGAACTGGTCGACGACCTCGGCCTGGAATTCGACGCCCGCGAGCGCCCGCAACTGACGGAGCGCCCCGTACGAGGACAGCGTGCTGGCATAGGGACGCGACGTGATCATCGCATCGTAGGTATCGACCACGCCCGCGATGCGCCCATAGACCGGGATAGCGTCGCCTTTCAGGCCCACCGGATAACCGGAACCGTTGTAGCGCTCATGATGATGCGCAACCATTTCGAGCACGCGCGCATCCACTTCGCCCGCTTTCTTCAGCAAGTCCATGCCGAGCTTGACGTGCTGACGGACCAGCACGGTCTCGGCGGCGTCCAGCTTGCCGGGCTTGCTCAGGAGCTTTTCCGGAATCCGGGTCTTGCCGACATCGAGCAGCAGCGCGCCCAGCGCAACGACACGCAGTGCGTCGCGATCGAGGCCGATCTCGCGGCCCAGCATCGTCGCCCAGACCGACGACGCTAAAGAATGTGAATACAGGTAGCCGCCCTTGCGCCGGATGCGCATCAGGCATGACATCGCGGCGGGGTTGCGCAGCACGCTGTCTACCATCGGCTCGACCGCCATCTCGAGCCGCTGGACATTGAGCTTGCCGGCATTGCGCAGTTCATCCATCACCTCTTCGACCGAGGTGTAGACGGCCATGTGGATGCCGGAGGCCTGCTTGATCTCGTCCTTCAGATCGCGCATCGCCTCTGCTGGGCGCCGTTCCGGGCGCAGCACGGGGCGCTCATCCACCGCAGGCGAATCGTCCTCGATGCGAGTATCGACGACGACCGACCCGCAATGCTTGCGCAGCGCGTTGATCTCGTCCTGGTTGCGGATGTAGAAGCCCTGGAACAGGAACGGGGTTTCCAGCCACGGGCGATCGAGCTCGGACACGTACATGCCGATCTCGAGTTCGGTGACTGGGACTTTCTTGTATCTGGACAAGGCAGAGCGATCCGGGGCCGGCAGCTGGTTGCCGTGACAGTGACAAAACCAGCAGAAAACGAGCGTGACGCGGGGCGCAAAAAAATATGACAAGGGGCCCGCCAAGAGGTAGAACCCGGCCCAAGCGGTCGTTCCAGAGCTGGAAGGCAAAAAAAGGGGCCGATCGAAATCGGCCCCTTGCACGCTTGATGTGCTTCGATACTGCTAGGGAAGCTCTGCACAGCCGGGCGTGCGAGCAGAAGTTGAAACAAATGCGATGACAAAAGTCATATCAAAGTGCGCGGCGCCGGGCTTTGAAGCCCGCTTTGGCCTAATTGCTGGTT
>JANNTO010000351.1:0-12080 GCA_031403675.1 Gammaproteobacteria bacterium
CGACGGTCGTGAAGCCGTGCAGTTCCTGGTCGCGGTCAAGGAAGCGCTCGAGGATCCGGCCCGGCTGCTGCTGCAGGTCTGACAGGAAACAATCATGAGTGATTCATTCGACGTGATCGTCATTGGCGGCGGGCCGGCGGGCTATCCGGCGGCGATCCGTGCCGGCCAGAACAAGCTCTCGGTTGCCTGCATCGACGAATGGAAGAACCGTGATGGCAGTGCGGCATTCGGCGGCACCTGTCTGAATGCGGGCTGCATCCCGTCAAAAGCCCTGCTCGAATCATCCGAGCTGTACCACCGCGCGCTGCATGAGTTCGCCACGCACGGCGTGACGCTCGAAGGTGTTGGCTTTGACGTGGCCGCGATGCAGAAGCGCAAGGCCGGCATCGTCAAGCAGAGCACGCAGGGTATCCTGACGCTCTTCAAGGGCGCCGGCGTCACGCCACTCGCGGGCCATGGCCGCCTGCTGGCCGGACGCAAGGTCGAGTTCACGGGGCACGACGGTGCGCGGCGCACGCTGCAGGCGAAGCACGTCGTGCTGGCGTCCGGTTCGGAGCCGATGCCATTGCGCGGCGTCGGCTTTGACGGAGAGCGCATCGTGGATTCCTGGGGCGCACTTGATTTTACCGAGGTGCCGAAGCGGCTCTGCGTGATCGGCGCCGGTGTCATCGGGCTCGAACTTGGCAGTGTGTGGCGCAGGCTCGGCGCAGAAACCGTGGTGCTGGAAGCGCTGGAACAATTGCTGCCGATGGCGGATGCCCAGCTTGCGAAGGAAGCCGCCCGCCATTTCAAGAAGCTCGGTCTCGAGATCCGACTCGGCGCGAAAGTTTCGGGAGCCGAGATCCGCAAGGATGGCGTCCACGTCAGCTACACGGACGGCAAAGGCGCTCAGTCGCTGGTGGTCGATCGCCTGATCGTTGCGATCGGACGGAGGCCGTTCACGGCCGGACTGTTGGGCGAAGGCACGGGGGTCGCGCTGGATCCGCGCGGGTTCATCCAAGTGGACGAACATTGCCGCACTGGCGCGGCGGATATCTGGGCGGTTGGCGATTGCGTGCGCGGGCCGATGCTGGCGCACAAGGGCAAGGAGGAGGGTGTTGCCGTTGCCGACCGGATCGCGGGGTTGTACGGCGAGGTCAATTACCAGACCATTCCATCAGTCATTTACACAGCGCCTGAGATTGCCTGGGTCGGCCAGACCGAAGAACAAGTCAAGGACGCCGGCCGCGCCTACAAAACCGGCAGTTTTCCATTTGCAGCCAGCGGGCGTGCCCGGGCAATGGAAGCCGGCGCCGGATTCTGCAAGATCATCGCCGACGCCGGCAGCGACGAGATTCTCGGCATCCACATCATCGGCCCGATGGCGGGCGAGCTGATCGCGGAGGCGGTGCTCGCAATGGAGTACTCCGCGAGCAGTGAAGACCTGCAACGGACGATCCATGCGCACCCGACCTTGTCGGAAGCCATCCACGAGGCCGCGCTCGCCGTCGACAAGCGCGCAATCGACATCCCGAACCGGTAAAAGGGGACATCTCCCTTTTCCAAAAGGAGATGTCCCCTCTTAGGTGCGGCGGCGGGCACTGATCACGCCCGGCAAAGCGGCCAGCCGTGCCAGGAGGCGGGATAGTTCCCCAATCCCGGCAACCGCGATCCGCAGGGTCAGGTCCGCACTGCCCTGGGCCGGGTCGCCGCGCGACATCAGCCGCTCAATGTTGATTTTCTCCTCGGCGACCAGCGTGGTGACGTCGCGTAGCAGGCCGCGCCGATCCATCGCGTGTATGATTATTTCGACCGGGTAGCGACGGTTCGCGGACTTGCCCCAATCAACCTGCAGCAGGCGCTCCGGCGCACGCGCTGCGAGCCGTGCGAGGTTGCGGCAGCCGGTTCGATGCAGCGTGACACCGCGGCCCACCGTCACATAGCCGGTAATGGCCTCCGGCGGCACCGGGTTGCAGCAGCGCGCATGCGTCGAAAGCAGATCGCCGACACCTTCGACCTGAACCGTGGCAGCCGCCTCCCGCCGTGGCGGAACGATTGCCGGCAGATCGTCATCTGCTGAGATTGCAGTTCGCCCGCGCATCCGGCGCTGAATCGCGGCACCGACCTGGGCCAACGTCAGGTCTCCGGAACCGAGCGCCAGATACAGCGCATCGGCCCCGGTCAGCGCGAACTCACCGATCAGGTCCGACATCACGGACTGGTCCGCGCCGAGACGTTGCAGTTCACGCTCAAACATCTCGCGGCCCTCGCGCTGGTTCTGGCCGGCGTCGCGCTTCTTGAACCAGGCGCGCACCTTGGCGCGACTGCGGGGTGAGGCGAGGAATCCTTCCTGTTCGATCAACCAATCACGGCTCGGCCGGGGCTGCTTGCCGCCGATGATCTCGACGACTTCGCCATTCGACAGCCGGTGATTCAATGGCACGATGTGACCATTGACGCGCGCGCCGCGGCAACGGTGTCCGAGATCCGTGTGGACGTGATAGGCGAAGTCGATTGGCGTCGCGCCACCCGGCAGGTCCACGACCTCGCCTTTCGGGGTCAGGGCATAAACACGATCGTCGAACAGGTCAGCGCGTACTCGCGTCAGGAAATCGCTGTCGCTTTCGGCATCCGCAGCAGGTGCGAGCAATTCGCGCAGCCACTCGATCTTGCGATCGTAGGCCGCATCGCGTGCGGCACCTTCCTTGTAACGCCAGTGAGCGGCGACACCGAGTTCCGCATGCTCGTGCATCTCACGGGTGCGGATCTGGATCTCGAGCGGCACCGCGGCCGGTCCGATCACGGCCGTGTGCAGCGAGCGATACAGGTTGTCCTTGGGTGTCGCAATGTAGTCATCGAACTCGCCCGGAATGTAGTACCAGCGCCCGTGCACGACACCGAGCGCGGCGTAGCAGTCCACGACCGACTGGGTGATCACGCGGACCGCGCGCACGTCGAAGACCTGGTCGAAGGACAGGCTCTTGCGCTGCATCTTCTTCCAGATGCTGTAGATATGTTTCGGCCGCCCGACGACCTCGGCAGCGACTCCCGCACCGGCAAGTTCTGCGGTGATTTCGCCGATCACCGCAGCGATGTACTTCTCGCGGTCCACGCGCGACTCGTTGAGCCAGCCGGCGATACGCCGATATTCGGCTGGCTCCAGGTAGCGGAATGCCAGATCTTCCAGTTCCCACTTGAGCTGCCAGATGCCGAGGCGATTGGCGAGCGGCGCGTAGATCTCGCGTGTCTCCCAGGCCAGGTGCATGCGCACGGCTTCGTCGTACTCCCTGGCCCGGCGCATGCGTCGCAATTGCTCCGCGAGTCGCACCAGTACCTGGCGTGGATCGGTGACGACCGCAAGCAGCATATGACGCAGTGCATCCGCCTGACCCGCAGACAGGGCCCGTTCGGGAGACCACTGCGCCCCGGCGCGGAATTCGCCCAGTCGTTCCAGCTGAACGGCGAATGCCGTGGCAGGTTCGCCAAAGGTCCGGGCTGCATCGGTCCGGGTCAGCAGGCCGCGCGCCAGCAGCGGCTGCAACAATGCACCCGCGATGATCTCGCGCTCGGCATCGAGTGCGGCGACGATGTCGGCGGTTTCATCGCCCTGAGCGGCAGCTTCCTGCCAGCCGACCGCCGTCGTCGGCAGGGTCGCGAGTGTGGTGCGCAAATCGGCCAGCACGGCAGCGCCGGCGGCTGGTGCGGAGGTCGTCGTCTTCATGGCAAGCCGCTATCATAACTCCCATGGTGCGCATTCTCGGTCTCGACCCCGGATCCAGAGTCACCGGGTTTGGCGTTGTGGATGCGGGGAGAACCGGGCTTCGTTACGTCGCAAGTGGCTGCATACGCGTCGGCAACGGTGCCATGCCCGAACGACTGCTGGAGATCCATCGCCACGTGACCGAACTGGTTAACAGCTACGCACCGGGCGAAGTCGCGATCGAACGGGTCTTCATGCACAAGAATCCAGACAGCGCACTGAAGCTGGGGCAGGCCCGCGGCGCAGCCCTGTGCGGGGCCTGTCATGCGGGCGCCCAGGTGTTCGAGTACGCGCCGCGCGCGATCAAACAGGCTGTCACCGGCACCGGCAACGCGGAGAAGGGCCAGGTTCAGCACATGATCAAGGCGCTGCTGACATTGCAGGGACGCCTGAGTGCGGATGCCGCCGACGCGCTCGCTATCGCCGTCTGTCATGCGCAGCATCGGGGCAGCCTGCTTACCGGACGGACGGGAAGGCGCCGGTGATCGGTCACCTGCGCGGGCGGCTGGTCCGCAAGGCGCCTCCGGCGCTGATCATCGATGTGGGCGGAGTCGGCTATGAGCTGCAGGCGCCGATGTCGACGTTTTACCGGCTGCCCGAGGTCGGCAGCGAAGTCCTGCTGCATACGCACCAGGTGGTCCGTGAAGACGCTCACCTGCTGTTTGGATTCGCGACCGAGGATGAACGCCGCCTGTTCCGCGAACTGCTGCGTGTCACCGGCATCGGGCCGAAGATCGGACTGGCGCTCCTTTCCGGCATCGACGTCGATACCTTCATGCTTTGTGTCGAAGCCCAGGACGTCGATGCGTTGATTCGCATCCCGGGCATCGGTCGCAAGACCGCCGAACGCCTGTTGATCGAAATGCGCGACCGGATCAGTGCGCTCGGACAACTGCCTTCGGCGGTGCAGCGTCTGGATAAGGCGGCGGGCGCGCAGGCCGAGGCTTATGCTGCCCTGGTCGCGCTGGGCTACCGGCCTGCGGAGGTCACCCGACTCCTGAAGAGCGTTGACAAAGAAGGCGCCGGCACCGAGGAACTGATCCGCCGCGCATTGCAGTCGGCCGCCCGGTAGGAGCCAGCACAATGATCGAGCAGGATCGCGTCACCACCGCTGTCGCCACGCGCGAGGATGAAGATCTTGCGCGCACCGTGCGCCCGCGCAGCCTGGATGAATACATCGGGCAGGCGGCGGTCAAGCAGCAGATGAGTATCTTCATCGAGGCCGCGCGCCGTCGCAGTGAAGCACTCGATCACGTGCTGATCTTCGGCCCACCGGGTCTCGGCAAGACCACGCTCGCGCATATCATCGCCCACGAACTCGGGGTCGGACTACGGCAGACCTCCGGGCCGGTGCTCGAGCGCCCCGGCGACCTCGCCGCGATCCTGACCAATCTGCAACCGCGCGATGTGCTGTTCGTGGACGAGATTCACCGCCTGAGCCCGGTGGTCGAGGAGATTCTCTACCCGGCGCTCGAGGACTATCAGCTCGACATCATGATCGGTGAAGGCCCGGCCGCGCGTTCGATCAAGCTCGACCTGCCGCCATTCACGCTGGTCGGCGCGACGACCCGCGCGGGCTTGTTGACCTCGCCGTTGCGGGACCGATTCGGCATCGTGCAGCGGCTCGACTTCTATGCCGAAGAAGAGATCCGCCAGATCGTGGTGCGTGCCGCCGGAATCCTTGGCCTGCAGATCGATGACGCGGGCGCAATCGGACTCGCGCAACGATCGCGCGGCACGCCGCGTATCGCCAATCGTCTGCTGCGTCGGGTACGCGATTTCGCCGAGGTGCGTGCGGCCGGGCACATCGATGCAAAGGTCGCGGCGGATGCGCTCGATCTGCTCGAAGTGGATCGCGAAGGATTCGATCTGCTCGACCGCCGTCTGCTGATGACCATCATCGAAAGATTTGACGGCGGGCCGGTTGGCATCGACAGCCTTGCCGCGTCCCTGGGCGAGGAGCGCGACACGCTCGAAGACGTGGTTGAGCCGTTTCTGATCCAGCAGGGATTCCTGGTGCGTTCCGCGCGCGGACGGATGGCGACCAAGGCCGCGTGGCGGCATTTCGGCCTCGAGCCGCCGGCCGCCGATCCAGGCGGCGGCAGTCTGCCGCTGTTTCGCGGGTAGGCGCCGGGATGATGGCGCCATTCACGATCCCAGTGCGCGTCTACTGGGAAGACACCGACGCTGGCGGCGTGGTTTATCACGCCAGTTATCTGCGGTTCCTCGAGCGTGCCCGCACCGACTGGCTGCGTTCACTGGGGATCGATCAGTCGGTGTTGTTGCAGGTAGAACGCCGGCAATTCGCCGTGGTCGAAGCCAACATCCGCTACCATCGTGCGGCACGCTATGGCGACCTGCTGCAGGTTTCGGTGCAGCTCGGGGAACAGCGCGGCGCTTCGATCGTCATGCACCAGGAAATTCACCGCGATTCGGCGCCAAGCGAGTTGCTGATCAGCGCGACGATACGTGCCGCCTGTCTGGATTCCGATAGCCTGCAGCCACGGCGCTTGCCGGCGGCTCTGGTGAAGCAGATCTGAAGGAAGCCACTTGAACGATTCGCATTCGATCCTCCAGCTGATACTCCAGGCCGGTCCGGTGGTGCAGTTCATCATCGCACTGCTGCTCGGCGCGTCGCTGTTCTCGTGGACCATCATCTTTCGCAAACGCCGGCTGCTACGTCAGGCCGAGGCCGAGGCCAACCGCTTCGAGAGTTCATTCTGGTCGGGCGGCGATCTTGGCAAGCTGTATCGGGCGATCGAGACCCGCGGCTCGGCGGCCGTCGGGATGGAATGCATCTTCGAGGCCGGCTTCGGTGAGTTCTCACGCTCGCGCACGCAGGCCGGCGGCACGCCCGCAGAGCTGCTGGAAGGTGTGCGCCGCACCATGCGGGTTGCGCAACTGCGCGAAATCGACCGACTCGAAGAGAGTCTCGCCACGCTTGCGACCGTGGGCTCGACCAGCCCCTATGTCGGCCTGTTTGGCACCGTCTGGGGGATCATGGGTGCCTTCCAGGGCCTCGGCAATGTGCAGCAGGCAACGCTTGCCATGGTCGCGCCCGGCATCGCCGAAGCATTGATTGCGACCGCGGCGGGCCTGTTCGCCGCCATTCCGGCGGTGGTCGCCTACAACCGCTATGCAGACAAGGTCAATCGCCTGGAATTGCGCTACGACGCCTTCATGGACGAGTTCTCAACGCTGCTGCAACGCCACGCCGCGGCCCGGAACGCCTGAGGTGGCAATGAACCCGCGCAAGCGGCGACTGATGGGCGAGATCAACGTGGTTCCCTACATCGACGTGATGCTGGTGCTGCTGATCATCTTCATGATTACGGCACCCCTGTTGACACAAGGCGTGCAGGTCGAATTGCCCGACGCGGACGCTCAGCCGATCGATCCCGAGCTGCTCAGGAATCGCGAGCCGCTGGTGCTGTCGGTGGATCGCGACGGCCGCTACTTTCTGAATGTCGGCGGGAACGAGGATGCTCCAATTGATGCGGCCGAAGTCGCGCGCCGTGCCACAGCGGTGCTCGGCCGTGATGCCGCAACGCCCGTGCTGGTCAAGGCTGATGAGCGCGTGCCATACGGCAGCGTGGTTCGCGGCATGGTGCTGTTGCAGCAGGCGGGCGCCAAGAAAATCGGCTTCCTGACCGATCCGAAAGCGATGCGCGCGCTCGAGGAACTCGAGCGACGCAGATGAATTCCGCGGCACCGGCTGGGATCGCGCCGATTGGCTGGTCGATCGCCTTGCACGCGGTGATCGTCGGGCTATTGTACCTTGGCCTCAGCGTGCCGCGACCTGAGCCGGTCCTGATCACGCTGCCGATCGAGGCCGTGGTCATGGACCAGGCCGTGCTGCAGGCCGCAAGCCTCCAGCGGCGCAGCGACGAACGACGCGAAGCCGAGCAGCAGAGGCGCGAGGAAGCCGCGGTCGAGGCGCGGAAGATCGAAGAAACGCGACTCGAGCAGCAGGAGCTCGAGCGCCGCAACGCAGAACAGCAGCAGCGCCTGGTAGCGGAAAAGAGTGCACAGCAAAAGGCCAAGGCCGCAGCAGATGCGAAACGGACGGCAGAGGTGCAGAAGCAGCGGACCGCCCAGGACGCGCGCCTGCGGCAGGAGCGCGAGGCGGAGCTGCGTGCGCGTCTGGCCGCCGAAGAGGAGCGAACCAGTAGCGGTTTTCAGAGTCTCAAGGCCAGTTACGTCCAGGCGATCCAGGCACATGTCGAGCATCACTGGTTCGAACCGCCTGGCACCGGTCAGGGTCTGACCTGTACGGTGTACCTCATGCAGATTCCGGGCGGCGAGGTGGTGGGTATGCGATTCGGCAACTGCAATGGCAATACCGCGGTGCGCCAGTCCATCGAGACGGCGGTGCGAAACGCCTCGCCATTGCCCGCGCCGCCGGAGCCGGCGCTGTTCGAGCGCGAGATCCGGCTCATCTTCACGCCCAAGGCGTCGGGACGCTGATGCTGCGTCGCGCATGGATCGTGTTCCTTGCGTTGGCGCTGCCCGGGCAGCAGTCTGCAGCCCAACTAACTGTCCAGATCCTGCGTGGCATGGCGGAATCCGTGCCGATCGCCGTGGTGCCGCTGGCCTGGGAGTCGGCCGGCGCTGCGCCCTGGGATGTGGCCGCGACCGTACAGGCTGATCTCGAGCGCAGTGGCCGCTTCCGGCCGTTGCCGCGCGCACAGATGCTCGAGCTGCCACATGCCGCCGGCGAGGTCGATGTCGCCGACTGGCGCATGCTCAAGGTGGACTATGTGCTGGTCGGGAGCCTGGCGCCGCTGCCCGACGGGCGCGTGGAAGCGCGCTACGAACTGGTCTCGGTCGCCAACGGCCAGCGCGTTCTCGGCGCGACCCTGCCATCCGATCGCAATGCGCTGAAGCTCGCAAGCCACCGGCTCGCGGACGCAATCTACGAACGCATTCTCGGCGTACGCGGCGCCTTTTCGACTCGTATCGCCTACGTCGCGGTGGATGGCCCGGTGACCGCGCGCAACTATCGCCTGATGGTCACGGATGCCGATGGCGCCAACGAACGGATCGTTTTTTCGTCACCGGAGCCGATCATGTCGCCGGCGTGGGCGCCGGATGGGCGTTCGCTGGCCTATGTCTCATTCCACAGCCGATTCCCGGCCATCTACGTACAGACGCTGCGGACCGGCGAGCAGGTGCGCGTGTCGGCCCGTTCGGGCATCAACAGCGCGCCCAGCTATTCGCCCGACGGCACGCAGCTCGCGATCGCGCTGTCGCGACGCGACGGCAATGTGGATGTCTACCTGTTGAATCTTGCGAGCCAGGAATTGCAGCGGCTGACCGATGATGCCGCGATCGACACCGAGCCGGCCTGGGCACCCGACGGCCGCTCCATCTATTTCACCTCGGACCGTGCCGGCGCGCCCCAGATCTACCGCATCGGCCTGGCCGCCGGCGAACGGCCGCGACGAATCACATTCGAGGGCACCTACAATGCGCGACCCCGCGTATCACCGGATGGCCGAGATCTGGCCGTCGTGACGCTCGATCGCGGTGCGTACCGGATTGCGGTCGTAGATGCCGAACGCGGCGGTTTGCGGGTGCTCTCCGGGGGCCAGCTCGACGAATCACCGGCCTATGCGCCGAATGGCGCCGATATCATTTATGCAACCCGTGAGGGCGGACGCGGGGTGCTCGCGATTGTGTCCGCCGATGGTCGTATCCAGCAGCGGCTCGCCGCGAGTGCCGGCGAAGTGCGGGAGCCCGCCTGGTCGCCATATCTCAACTGAACGCGCGTGACGCACCGCGGTCCCTTGTGTTAGAAGGACGCGGCCCGTGACGACAGGGACGTCGAACCAAGGAGTCCGAACGATGCGCTTGCTGCCAGCTTTCACCATCGCCGTATGCACCCTGTTGCTCAGCGGCTGCCCGAAAAGACCAACCACCGTGCCGGAAGCACCGGCGCAGGCGGAACAGCCTGCGGACAGCAGCGCGACCGATGGCATGGCCGAAGGTCAGGTCGGTGATGCACGGGATCTGCCCGGCGCTGACTCGGGTGCTGGCGGGGGGGCCGGCCCGGTCGGTGTCGCAACCGTGATCTATTTCGACTTCGATCGCAGCGAGATCCGCCCCGAGTATGCCGCGCTGATCAATTCGCATGGCCGGCACCTGGCGGCGGCTGGTGGAATCCGGATCCGGCTCGAGGGGCATACCGATGAGCGCGGATCGCGCGAGTACAACATCGCGCTCGGCGAACGGCGGGCGCAGGAAGTCCGGCGCACGCTGATGCTGCAGGGCGCCGGCGACCGCCAGTTGACGACCGTCAGCTATGGTGAGGAACGGCCTGCCGCCGAAGGCAGCAACGAGAACGCGTATGAAAAAAATCGGCGCGTCGAGCTCGTTTACGGCCGCTGAGGTGCGTCGCATCGCGCGCGGCGCGCGCATCACCGCCGTGTTGCTGGCAGCAACCGCCGCCTGCCCGGCGCTCGCGCAGTCGCGCGGCGAACGCATCGATGCGCTCGAGCAACGCGTGGGCGTGGTCGAGCGGCAACTCGAGAACCAGGGTTTGATCGAAATGGCACGGCAGCTGGGCGCGGTGGACCAGGAATTGCGCAAGCTGCGCGGTGAGTTCGAGCTGCTGCAACATGAACTCGAGCGCGCGCGTGCCCAGCAACGCGATCAGTATGTGGACCTCGATACCCGACTGCGCGCGGCGGAAGCAGCACTCTCTGCAGCTCGGGGCTCCGTTCCCAGCGCGGGACCGGAGGCCGAATATCAGGCCGCATTCAGCCTGCTGAAGGATGGCCGCTACGACGAGGCGGCTACCGCGCTCAGGGATTTTCTCAGCCGCCATCGAGAGCACGAGCTTGCATCCAATGCGATGTACTGGCTTGGCGAGGCCCACTACGTGCGGCGGGACTATCCCGCGGCGCTGGCGGCATTCGAAGGCGTGCAGAAGGACTATCCCAATGCGCGCAAATTGCCGGATGCGTTGTTGAAGGCCGGCTACTGCCAGCACGAGTTGCAGCGTTATGCGCAGGCCCGCGCCACACTGACTCGCCTGGTACAGGAATTCCCGGAGTCCCCGGCCGCCGCCGAGGGCAAGGTACGCCTCGAGCGTCTCGCCGCCGAGGGGCGCTGAGGAGGGCCGATGGCTGTCGAAGCTGCCGCCGTTCCCGCCGCGGCGAGGCTCAGGATCACTGAGACTTTTTACTCGCTGCAGGGCGAGGCTGATGCCGTCGGTTGGCCGACATTCTTCATCCGCCTGACCGGCTGCCCATTGCGCTGCCACTATTGCGACACGGCGTATGCTTTTCATGGCGGCGAATCGCGGACGATTGCGGCATTGCTGGAAGAGGCGCGGCAGTCCGGTGCGCAGTATGTCTGCGTAACGGGCGGGGAGCCGCTCGCGCAGAAACAGTGCCCGATGCTGCTGAACCTGTTATGCGATGCCGGTTTCCTTGTGTCACTCGAAACCAGCGGCGCGATCGACGCGAGCGCGGTGGATCCACGTGTGGTGCGCGTGATCGATGTCAAGACCCCTGGGTCCGGAGAATCGGAGCGCAACCTCGGCCTGGCGGTGCAGCAACTGCGCACCAGCGACTGGTTGAAATTCGTGATCTGCAATCGCGCCGATTACGAATGGAGCCGCGAGCGGGTCCGAAACGAACGGCTCGATGCCTTGTGTCCGGTGCTGTTCTCGCCCAGTTACCAGCAACAACCGGCCGGCGAACTGGCGAACTGGATCCTGGCCGACCGGCTACCGGTCCGATTCCAGGTGCAGCTGCACAAGATCCTGTGGGGCGATGTCCCTGGTCGCTGAAGCCAATGGCAGTCCGGCCGTCGTGCTGCTTTCCGGCGGCCTCGATTCGGCCACGGTACTGGCAATCGCACGCGCGCAGGGTCATCGCTGCCACGCGCTGTCATTCGACTACGGGCAGCGTCATCGGGTCGAGCTCGCTGCTGCACGCCGCATCGCGAACCTGCTCGGTGCGGTGGAGCACCGCGTGCTCACGATGCCGATCGGGGAACTGGGTCATTCCGCACTGACCGATCCGGCAATTGCCGTGCCCGAGCAGCCGTCGGCCGGGATTCCAGTGACCTATGTGCCGGCGCGCAATACGGTGTTCCTGGCCTGCGCGCTCGGTTTTGCCGAGGTCATCGACGCCCGGGACATCTACATTGGCGTCAATGCGGTCGACTATTCGGGCTATCCGGATTGCCGCCCCGAATTCATTGCGGCATTCGAACACATGGCCCAGCTGGCGACGCGGGCGGGAGTGGAGGGACGCGGCATCCGGATTCGTGCGCCATTGATCGAACTGTCGAAGGCCGACATCATCCGCCGCGGCGCCGCGCTCGGTGT
>JANNTO010000352.1:0-3356 GCA_031403675.1 Gammaproteobacteria bacterium
CGTTCGCAGGCAACGTCCCACTGCGATACGCCATCTATGAGCCGCCAATACTCCTCTTCCGGATGTCCATAGCTCGTGGGCATGAGCATATGGTTGTAGGTCGTAAAGGCCGTCACGCCTTCGGCGAGGGTTGCCTCAAAGAAAGGAGAGGGGCGCAGGCGTGCCGATGGAGTAATTCCAAACAATGCCTTCCTCCAGGCCTGCCTAGGCCGTCATGAAACTGGCTTCTGAATCCGCGATCAGGGTGCCGTCTGCCAGGCGGGCCTCACCCTTGAGAAGGACCAGCCGCTTGCGCCGGTTCTCGATCCAGCCTTTCAGGAATATTGAATCGCCCACCGCCAGCGCCTGCCGAAAGCGAATTTCGCATCGTGCCGTGTGCGCCTTGATGTTTTGCAGGTACAGGACATTCGCCATCACATCGTCGAGCGCAGAAAAAAGGATGCCGCCGTGCACGGTATTGCCGTAGCCGACATGATTGAGAGTCGGGCGGAACTCGCCGGTACAGATTTCGTCAGTCAGGACAAAACGGATGTGCAGGCCTACCGGATTCTCCGGGCCACAGGCAAAGCACATTTGCGCTGCTTCGATGGATACGGCTGACGACAATGCTTGCTCCTTGGAGGACTTCAGAAGCCAGCTTAGTCCAGTTCCAAGCCGTCCGGAAACTGGTAACAACGTCAGATACAATCACCTATCGGTCCAGCTACCAGTGAGCGCATCGAGGTTCCTGTCATGAAGCTCAAAGATCGCGTCGCGATCATCACCGGCGCCACGTCAGGCATTGGCGAGGCATCGGCTCTGCTCTTCGCGGAAGAAGGCGCCAGTGTGACGGTGACCGGCCGTGACGACGCGCGTGGCCGAAGAGTGCTCGCTGCGATCGCGGCGGCCGGCGGCACGGCGGTCTTCGTCAGGGCCGATGTCCGGCTTCCTGGCGATTGCGAACGCATTGTGGCGGAAACCCTGCGCGCATTCGGCGGCCGTCTCGACATTCTCTTCAACAACGCGGGCGAGTTCCATCCGCATAACGCAATTGACTGCACAGAAGAGGAGTGGGATGCGACGGTAGACTCGAGCCTCAAGGGAGCGTGGCTGATGGCCAGGTACTCTTTGCCGACGATGATTGCGCAGCGGCGCGGCGTGATCATCAATCAAGCGTCGGGGTGGGGCATTCAGGGCGGCAACGAGGCCGTCGCCTATTGCGCAGCCAAGGGCGGACTCGTCGTGATGACCAAGGCGATGGCAATCGATCACGGTAAGCAGGGCATTCGCGTGAACTGTCTCTGCCCTGGCGACGTCGAGACCCCGATGCTTGCCACCGACGCCGAGGCGCGGCGAATGACCTACGCGGATTACATGAAGGGCGCCGCCAATCGTCCGCTCGGCCGGGTCGGCACGCCATCAGAACTGGCGCGAGCGGCGCTCTTTCTCGCCTCTGACGATTCGTCGTTCATGACCGGTGCGGCATTGGTGGTGGACGGCGGCGGCATCGCGGGCTGATCGACGAGCGCCAAACAATTGACACGAGAATCATGATGAAAGGTTTGACCAACAAGCGAGTGGTGATCACAGGCGGCGCGAGCGGAATCGGCGCGGCGACCGTGGAGCGGTTCCTGGAGGAAGGGGCGCGCGTCGCGGTGATCGACTACGACGAGGCTGGTGGTCGAGCCCTTCGCAAGAGACATCCGAACCTCGCCGGCGTCATCAATGCCGACGTGGCCGACGCAGCCGCGGTGGACCGCGCCTTTCAGGAGCTGGACGGGCTGCTGGGCGGGGTGGACGTCGCGATCAACAATGCCGCCATCAGCCTGCGCCACGACTTCATGAATATTACGCCCGCGGAATGGCGCAAGGTGATGAGCGTCGACCTCGATGGCGTCTTCTATGTGGCCCAGCAATCTGCCAAACGCATGCTCGCCGGCACCGGCGGCGTCATCATCAACATGGGCTCGACTTCGGGCATGAACGGCTACCCACGGTTCGCCGACTACAACTCCGCGAAGGCCGGCGTGATCGAGCTCACCCGCACGATGGCGCTGGAATTGGCACCGACCATCCGCGTGATTGCGGTGTGTCCCGGGTACGTCTGGACGGCCATGCAGGAGGCCGAGTACACCCCGGAAATGAAGGCGGCGGTGGACGCAAAAATTCCGCTCCGCCGCCATGCGGCACCCGGCGAAATCGCCGCCCTCTTTGCCTTTCTGGCCTCCGACGAAGCTCCATACATCACGGGACATCCCGTGATCATCGATGGAGGCGAGATCGCCGGCGGTCTGGCGAGCCGCTAGAAGACCGCACAACTAGCGACCGGGCGTTCGTAACGGGGCCTGCGTGCGGCAGCCGTCACCGCGGCTGCGCGGCGCGCGCCGCGTGCAAGCCCGACAGACCGGTCATGCCGTGACCGGGATGGGTTCCCGCGCCGCACAGGTAGAGCCCAGGCACTGGCATCGCGTAACAGGACGCGCCCGCGACCGGTCGCATGAACAACATCTGGTCGAGCGCCAGTTCGCCGCGCGAGACCGCGCCTTCGCGCAAACCGAAGCGCGTCTCGAGATCGGCGGGCGTCAACACGGCGCGATGACGGATTCTTGCGGCGAATCCCGGGGCGTGGAGTTCGACGAGCGCGATCGCGCGCTCCGCGATGGTATCGCGCAACGTTTTCCAGTCCCCATCACGCAGCCGGTAAGGTGTGTACTGCACGCGCAGCATCGCAACGTGCCGGCCGATCGGCGCGAGGTTCGACTGCGTGATACTCGGGAAGCGCAATTCGATGACCGGTTCGTCCGAGCAGCGGCCGTACTTGCTCGCATCAAACGCCTGTTCGACGTAGCGGACGGTTGGCGCGATGAAGATTGAGCCCGCGGGTGGCGTCGCCAGGCCCGGGATTGCCGGCAGGCTGTCGAGCGCCAGCAGCACGATGCTGGTCACGCCGCGATAGCGGATGTTGCGGACGGCCGCGATGAATTCCGGATCGAGGTACGCGGGGTCCAGCAACTCGAGCAGGCTGTGGTAGGGGTCCAGGCTCGAGACGACGCTGCCACACCTTATTTCTTCGCCCGAGGCGAGCTGCAGGCCCATAACGCGATCGTCGCCCACGAGCAGCCGCCGGACCTCGGCCCCGGTCTCGATCGTGACGCTGGCTGCACGTGCACGCTCGGCAAATGCCGAGATCAGCGCGCTGGCGCCGGTCTGCAGCCGCAGGCGGTCGCCGAACACGCCAGCATCCGCACCGACATGGCGATGCAGGAGATTGAGCACGGTGCCACCGGAGGCCGGGCCCTGGCAGAGGTCCGCGACACCCAGTGCCGCGAGCACACCTTTCAATCGATCCGACTCGAACCAGTCGTCGAGCAGGTCGG
>JANNTO010000353.1:0-1719 GCA_031403675.1 Gammaproteobacteria bacterium
GACGCGGGCTGCCTGTGCTGCGCCAACACCGGCGCGCTGCACGAAACGCTCGCCGACCTCGCCTTCAAGCGCACACGCAAGGAGTTGCCGCCGTTCGAGCGCGTGATCATCGAGACCAGCGGCGTCGCCGACCCGGCGCCCCTGCTCAATGTCCTCCTCGGCCACCCGCTCGTCACGGACCATTACCGCCTCGAGGCGACCGTCTGCACCGTGGATGCACAGCATTTCCTCGCTTCCCGCGGCAAATACCCGGAACCCGACAAGCAGGCCGCAGTCGCGGAGCGCATCGTTGTCACCAAGGGCGATCTGGCACGGCAGGATGTTCTGGCCTCGGTTTTTTCCATTTTGCAGGACCTGAATCCCCATGCGGAGTTGTTTTCATCGACCGCAGAAGCGCCGGCGGTTGCTTCCCTGTTTTCGTTTCATGAAGGCAATGGAAACAGAGCAAGAAAGAAAAGTCCGGCCTCGATCGCGACCCGCGGCCCCCTGCAACCCCACGGTCGCGCAACCGGTATCCGTGCCTTCTCCTTCCGGCCGCAGGGACCGGTCACGTGGGCGGGCTGGGCTGCATGGTCGCGCCTGGCGTCCGCCGAATTCGGCGAGCGCCTGATCCGCGTCAAGGGACTGCTGCGGATGGAGGAAAACGGCGAGATCGCGCTGGTGCAGGGCGTGCAGGGCGTGTTCCACCCGCCGCAGCGCTTTCGCGACTGGCCCGATGCGGACCGCGGCAACCGCCTCGTCTGCATCGCGCGCGACCTGAAGCAATCGGAGATCGAGGCGACTCTGCCCGCGCTGAACACGGCGCCGGGCACCCAGGCCATCTATTCCCTGAGAGAACTGCAGGAAAGGCAGGCACAGCAATGAGCGATTTCGTATTGCGCGGCGGCGAGGTGGTGTTTCCGGACCGGCCGCCCGCGCGGCAGGACATTCTGGTGCAGGCGGGAAAAATTACGGCGCTGCTCGGGCCCGGTGCGGCGGTGCCGCCCGGCACGCCCGAGCAATCGGCCAGCGGCCTGCACGTCTTTCCGGGCCTGATCGACGCCCACCTGCATTTCGGCTTCGGCGAGAAGATCACCGAGTACACGACCGAGACGGTGTATGCGGCCCAGGGTGGCTTCACCACGATACTCGGCTACTTCCTGAACAACGAGGCCTATGCGGACGTCTACCGGCGCGAGCAGGAACACGCGCGCACCCGCTGCCACGTCGATTACGGCTTTCATTTCAGCACCGCGAACGAGATGCACATCAAGGAACTGGGCGAATACGTCTCCGGCTACGGCGTGACCTCGTTCAAGTACTTCATGAACTTCAAGGGCGAGGAAGGCCGCTATCTCGGCCTGGATGGCACCGACGACGGCTATTTCCACGAGTTGCTCGCCGAATCGGCGCGCGTCGGCAAGCCGACCATCGTCTGCCACACCGAGAACATCGAGATCGTCAACCGCGCGCGGCGCCGGATCCAGGCCGCGGGCGGCGGCACGCTCAGGGACTGGTCGGCCTCCAAGCCCGCAATCACCGAGTCCGAACCCTGTATCCGCGCGATGTATTTTGCCGAGCGCCTCGGCGCCAGAGTCTATTTCCCGCACATCTCCTCGCGCGAGGCGATCGACGAGATCCGCAAGTGGCGCAAGCGCTATGCGGAGGTGACCTTCGAGGTCTGCCCGCATTACCTGACCCACACCGAGGATTCGGATCTCGGCGGCCGGGGCCGCGCCA
>JANNTO010000354.1:0-21844 GCA_031403675.1 Gammaproteobacteria bacterium
CGCCGACGGCGCCGAACAGCGCCGCGATAGAGAGGTACGGGCGCAAGGCGCGCAGTGACACATTGAGGGTCGTGGCAAAGATGGCCCACAGCGCTACCATCCAGTAGGGCGCCGTTCCCTCGAACAACATGCCACCGTCGAACTGCACCCAGCCCGACTGCACCAGCAGCGTCTCGAACACCGCGCCAATTCCGATGGCGGCGGCGACCAGCGCCAGTTCGGGGAACGGGCGCACCGCGCGCACCAGATGCCAGGCGACGATACCGGTCGCCGCGAGCACACCGATCCATGGTCGACCATTGGCGGCGCCCAGCACGCAGGCAAACCAGCCTGCCTGAAACAACAGCATGTTGATTGCAATGTTCATTCGTTGCCTCGGGGACGCGTCCCTGATCTGGATTGCGCCGGTCGCTCGAACGGGTTGATGGCGAGTTGTGTGACCTGGTTCATGATGCGGCTGCCGCGGCTGCGAGTCGTGTCTTGATCAGGCGCACGCCATCTTCAATCTCAACGCCGAGGGGAATGGCTCCAGCCGTTTCGACGGCCTGCGAGTGCCGATGGGCGATTGCACCGCCGACAAACACCGGCACTGCCATTTGCCGGACCAGCTTCGGCAGCGCTTGCTCGAGCATTCCGGGCGCGGGATCTACCGAGGATGCAATCACCACTGCGTCGCTGCCAGACCGTTGCTGCGCGATCGCAACATCTTCGAACGGAGTGTCGGCGCCGAGCAGCACGGTGCGCAGGCCCGCGGCTTGCGCCTCCAGCGCAAACAGCAGCAACCCAATCTCGTGCTGCTCTCCGGGCGCGCAGGCCGCCAACAGGCGCGGGCCGGTGGCATAGCGCATGCGATGCTGCAGGCGCGCTCCGAGCTTGCTGCGGAGGTAGGTCGCAAAGAAATGCTCCTCGGCAATGGCTCCTGAGAGGTTTCCCCAACGATTGCCGAGGTAGGTCAGCAGCGGCATCAACAGGTCATTGGTAACGCGCTCGATGGGGTGTGCCGAGAGCGCCTCGTCGTAGATCCGATCGAGCTCCGGATCGTCGAAGCGTGCAATCGCAGCGGCCATCTGCTCGAGGTAGTCTCGCCACGGGCCGCGCGCCACGCGCGCGCCGTGTGATTGTGGCTCGGCTTCGAGCAGTGCCCGAACGCGGCTGACCGGCACCCCTCTGGCGATCAGTTCCAGTACGCGCCGAATCGTCTCAACTTGCTGGTGCGTGTAAAGGCGGTGGCCCTTGGGCGTGCGCAGGGGGCGAATGAGCCCATAGCGACGCTCCCAGGCCCGCAGGGTGATGGCGTTCACCCCCGTAAGGGAGGAGACAGTGCCGATCGGGAGCTGGGCGTTGGCGGCGCTCTTCATCGCCGGGGACATTCTGCTGGTAGACATATACAAATCTTATACAAGAAGTAATATACTGTCAATAATAGCAAGATATATACTGATACAACGTATGTACATCTTAGTAAATGGATGCGCCAGCTAGATGATCGGAACGCCTGGCAAGCTGCGACGCACGATGGCGACCAGCTCATTGGTGCTGGCGCTGATGTTCATTGCCTGGCTGCCACTGGGCCTGTTCGAGGTTGTTCCATTCATCCTCGAACTGCCTGGCGAGTCGATGCTGAGAACACACGCTGGCGCCGCCGTTTTTTTTCTGATCGTGGCGGCATGGGGATTTTGGCCGACCGACGACTAATGAAATGAAAGGAAAATTGTCATGATCAAAATGTCCGACATATGCATTCTGCTCGCAGTGATGGTGGCGTTTGCAGTTTCCGCTTATCTCTGGTTCAACGGCCAGAAAGACGAGGGCCTGTTTACCGCGATATGGGTGCCCTCCATTCTGTGCTTTGGTATCTATTTCAAAGTGCTGAGTCGCAATGGCCAAGCCAATGAGTGATCCGACAATTCTCTACTCGGGCATTTTTTGCTTCGCCATGCTGCTGCTCGGCGTGGCACTCACGGTCCGCGAGTTCTACCTGATGTCCGCGGCCAGAGAGCGCGCCGATCCAAGGTCAAAGGCCGGGCAAAAGACGTGAGCCAGCAGGGAACATTGACTTCGTTGCCGCGCGGAGGGCTTGCCGTTGTCATCGCTTCTTCAGGCGCCATCGGCGGCGCCCTGCTCAGTCGTCTGCGCAGTGATGGCGGATTTGCTCAATGCATTGGTTTTTCGCGCGCCGCAGCGCCCTGCATCGATCTCACATCCGAAGCCAGCATTGCCGGCGCAGCCAGCCACATTGCGAAGTTCGGCACTCCTTTGCGCGTCGTCATCAATGCGGCGGGTTTCCTGCACGGCGACGGATTTATGCCAGAAAAGAGCTGGCGGCAGCTCGATGCAGCGCATATGGCCAACGCGTTCGCCATCAACACGATTGGCCCGGCGTTGCTGATGAAGCATTTGTTGCCGCTGTTGCCGCGCGAAGGCAAAGCCGTGTTTGCGACGCTGTCAGCGAAGGTCGGCAGCCTCGGTGACAACCATTTGGGCGGGTGGTACACCTACCGGGCCTCAAAGGCGGCGCTGAATCAACTGGTCCGAACTGCGGCGATCGAATTGAAGCGGCGGCAACCGCAGGCGGTCTGTGTGGCGCTTCATCCGGGTACGGTCGCAAGCAAGCTTTCGGAACCGTTCAGGAAGGACGGGCTCCATGTCCTTTCACCCTCCGAGGCGGCGGACCAGCTGCTTCAGGTCATCGACAAGGTCGAGCCGGCCGACTCGGGTGGTTTTTTTGACTACCGCGGCGAGGCGCTGCCGTGGTAACAGTTTCTTGACCAAGGTGAATCAGCCATGAATGCCAAACCCCCTGCCATCGACATCGGCATCAGCGCCGCTGAGCGTGAAAATATTGCGCGTGGCCTTGCGGCGCTGCTCGCCGACAGCTACACGCTGTATCTGATGACGCACAACTTCCACTGGAACGTCACCGGACCCATGTTCAACACGCTGCATCTCATGTTCATGGAGCAATACACCGAGCAGTGGAATGCGCTTGATGTCATTGCCGAGCGCATTCGCGCGCTTGGCCATCCGGCCCCCGGTACCTACAAGGATTTCGTCAAGCTGGCCTCCATCAAGGAAGTGTCAGGCGTGCCCAATGCGACCGAGATGATTCGCCGCCTGGTCGTTGCCCAGCAGGCCACGGCGCGCACCGCACGCGCGCTTTTCCCAGTGGTAAACGCCGCGAATGACCAACCGACGGCCGATCTGCTGACCCAGCGCCTGGAGGTGCATGATAGGACTGCCTGGATGCTGCGCAGCCTGCTCGAGAATTGACGCGCAGCAACGCGTGATTTGCGTCGCGTGCCGCGGCCGGCTACTTGAGCACGTCTTGCTCGCCCTCGAGCCGCGCCACGATGACGGCGCAGGTGGCATCCGCGAATACATTGACCGCGGTGCGCGCCATGTCGAGCAGCCGATCGAGCACGACCAGCGCGCCGACCGCCATGGCGATCAGGATCGGCGCAACCGGAATCGCGCGTGACTCGGTTGCCTGGACAGTGGCCATCGTATTCCCTCGTTGCTGGTTCTGTTCTAATTGCTCAGGCGGCCGATTGTCCGCGAGCGCCCGGCGACACGCAACGGCGGGGCGTCCTGGCAGCGAAGGAGACTCCACAGTGAATCGCGACGTCGACTGGATGCGCCAGGCCCTGGTGCTCGCCGCACGCGCCGAGGCCGAGGGCGAGGTGCCGGTCGGTGCGCTGGTGGTGCGCGATGACCAGCTGCTGGGCGAGGGCTGGAACCAGCCGGTCGCATTGCGCGACCCGACCGCCCACGCCGAAGTGCTGGCAATGCGCGCTGCGGCACTGAAAGTCGGTGACTACCGTCTCGGCGGCGCGACGCTCTATGTGACGCTCGAGCCCTGTCCGATGTGCGCGGCCGCAATCAGCCATGCGCGCATCGGCCGCCTGGTTTTCGGGGCATGGGATCCGCGGCAGGGCGCGGCCGGCAGTGCATTCAACCTGGTTACCGCGCCGGAATTGAATCACCGCGTCGATTCATTCGGCGGCGTGCTGTCGGAGGAGTGCGGCGCGCTATTGAAGCGTTTCTTCGCCACCCGGCGTTGACGCGGGTGCATCCGCGATCATCCAGCGCAGCAGTTCCGCATAGGTCTGGACATTGCGCACGAATCCGACCGGTTCCCAGCCGCGCGCGTAACCACGTCGGGTGCGCGTGAACCAGCGTTCCTGTGCGAGCAGGGGCAGCGTCTCGCGCACGGCTTCCCAGCTATCCGGGTCCTTGCCGCGAGACTGCGTGAGCACCCGCGCATCCTCGAGGTGACCAAAGCCGACGTTGTATGCAGCAAGCGTAAACCAGGTACGGTCGGGCTCCGCAATCCGTTCCGGAATGGTCTGCTTGATCAGCAGCAGATACTTCGCGCCACCCAGGATGCTGTCGCGTGGGTCGTTGCGATCCTTGACGCCGACACGTTGCGCAGTCTCGGCAGTCAGCATCATCAGGCCGCGCACCCCGGTGGGTGATACCGCGCTTTCATCCCAGCGCGACTCCTGATAGCCGATGGCCGCCAGCAGGCGCCAGTCAAAGCCGGTTGCGGCGGCTGCTTCCTGAAACCATGTCTGGTAACCCGGCAGGCGTTCGCGCACCCCGCCGACGAAACTGGCGGCATCCACGCGATCGAAGCGGACCAGGGAGCGCTGCTGCCGCTCGAGGATCTCGTCGAGCCTGCCAATCGATTCCAGTTCCGCGAAGTAGCGCTCGACCTGTGGCAGCAGATCGGTGCTTCGCGGAGCGAGTGCCCAGGCAATGGCCTCGGCCTCGGTCAGCTTGAAAGCAGGGCGCAGCTCCGGGTGAAAATGCCGGCCGAGCGAGAATTCGGCCGAATCGGCGACCGTGAAGTCGGCCGCGCCGTTTGCGACCTGTGCCAGCAGGTCGAATTGGTCCTGGTCATCAACTTCGGTCCAGCGCAGCGCGGGAAAATCCTTGGCGAGTCGCGTCAGACTGGCCGCGTGGTTTGAATTGCGGACCACGACAATGCGCCGCCCGATCAGATCCGCCGGCGACTTCGGCAGGGGGTCCTGCAACCGGTACACGATGTGCTGATCGATGCGCTGGTAGACGGGACCGAACAACGCCTGCTCGGTTCTGGATTCCGTCACGATGACGGCCGCCGCTGCGACATGCGCGCGGTTTCGCAGCACTGCCTCAAGGGCGGCTCCGCTGGTCTCGGCGAATCGCAGTTCGAGCCTGACTCCGAACCGGCGTGCGAATCCCAATGCCAGCTCATACTCGGGCCCTTCCGGGCCGGCGGCGCCCTCGTAATACGCAAGCGGGCTGTTGCGCGTGATGACCTTGACGACCCCGAGCAGCCGGATCTGCTCGAAGGTACCTGGCATGCGCGAGCAGGTGCCGATCATCAGCGACAAGACGATGATCGCGGGCACGCCAAAGCGGCTGCGAATGTCCCTCCGCGATGTCGCGGCCTGCGCGGGCTCCGAATGCATTGTTGTAGAATAACGCCTCCGCTCAGGGCCGCGATGACGGCCCGGCGGAATCCCGCACGGAGAGGTACCGAAGCGGTCATAACGGCACCGACTCGAAATCGGTTGAGGGCATTACGCCCTACGTGGGTTCGAATCCCACCCTCTCCGCCAGTTTTTCCGCCGCGACACTAGCCGCGATGAGCGGCGTGTTCCGGGCAGCGGACTGGGCATGAGCATTACCGGACGAGCGTGACATTGTGGTTGCCGCGCGCCGCGCCACGCGGTTGACGCCCCCGGGAGGCGACCTTACGATGCCCGGCCCGGCAACATCGATGGTGGCTCGCGCCGGTTCCTCCGCGACGATCAGTCGTGAACCCCGCCAGGCCCGGAAGGGAGCAACGGTAGCGGCGGCATCGGGTGCCGGAGGGGTGCTGGCGCGGGCCGCCTCCAGTCTGAGGCGTAATTCACGGTGATCGCACGCTGGCGGAAACGGCATCGATGAGCTACCTGGTTCTCGCACGGAAATGGCGTCCACGCAACTTTGCCGAGCTGGTCGGGCAGGAACACGTGCGCCAGGCGCTGGTCAACGCGCTCGATTCCGGGCGCATCCATCACGCCTTTCTGTTTACCGGTACGCGCGGCGTCGGCAAGACGACTATCGCGCGCATTCTCGCCAAGTCGCTCAATTGCGAGCGCGCGGTGTCCTCGACGCCCTGTGGCGAATGCGGCACTTGCCGCGAGGTCGATGAGGGTCGTTTTGTCGATCTGATCGAGGTCGATGCGGCGTCCCGCACCAAGGTCGACGATACGCGCGAGCTGCTCGAAAACGTCCAGTACCTCCCGACCCGCGGCCGCTTCAAGGTGTACCTGATCGACGAGGTGCACATGCTGTCGACTCATTCATTCAATGCGCTGCTGAAGACGCTCGAGGAGCCGCCGCCGCACGTCAAGTTCCTGCTCGCGACCACCGATCCGCAGAAGTTGCCGGCCACCGTGTTGTCGCGCTGCCTGCAGTTCAACCTGAAACGACTGCCGGTCGCGCTGATCAGTGCGCGCCTGCAGCAGATCCTCCAGGCCGAGGGCGTTGTTGCCGAGCCCGCGGCCGTAGCGTTGCTGTCCCGGGCAGCCGACGGTAGTCTGCGCGATGCGCTGTCCCTGCTCGATCAGATGCTGGCATTCGGTGCTGGACGCGTGACCGAAACCGAGGCGCGCGCGATGCTCGGTACCGTGGGCCGCCAGCAGGTTGTCCAGCTGGTCGAACGGCTCGCGCACCACGATGCGCGCGGACTGATCGAAGCGGTTGCCGCGATCGACGAGTTCGCACCCGACTATGGGCAATTGCTCGACGAGATCGCGGCGCTGCTGCAGAAGGTAGCGCTACACCAGGTGGTGCCGGATCTGCCCGAAGACGAGATTTACGCAGGCGAACTGCTGGCGGCATTGGCGGCGAAGATGCCCGCGGACGAAATTCAACTGTGCTTCCAGATCGCAATACTGGGGCGCCGCGACCTCGATCTGGCCCCCGATCCGCGCACTGGCATCGAGATGACACTGTTGCGCATGCTGGCATTCCGCCCCGCCGACGCATCGCCGGGCCATGCCCGCGCCCAGTCGCAGGCGGCCCCCGCCAGGGCCAGCGCCACGCCGCCAGCGACGTTGGCGCCGCACGACTGGCCGGACCTGCTGTCGCGCCTCGATCTGCAGGGTGCGGCGCGGCAACTCGCCGGCAACTGCCAGCTGCTGGGGCGCGACGGCAATCATTTCCGGTTCCTGCTCGATGCCCGCGCGCGATCCATGCAGACGCGCCAGCAGGAGGAGCGCTTGATACAGGCACTTGGCCGCCTGGTCGGTGCACCGGTCACGATCGAAATCGAGCTGGGCGGCGTGCACGACACGCCGGCCCGCCGCGAGGAACAGGCGCGGGACGAGCGCCAGGAGCAGGCCCGGGCTGCGCTCGAGAGCGATCCCAAAGTCCAGGCCTTGCGCGATCGTTTCGGTGCAGTGTTGCAGCCGGATTCGATCAAGCCGGTCGGTTAGAATGCGCCCATGAAACCGAATCTCGGGCAACTGATGCGCCAGGCGCAGCAGTTGCAGGCGAACATGCAGAAGGCGCAGGAGCAGCTCGGTTCGCTGGAAGTCACCGGCGAGTCGGGCGGCGGAATGGTCAAGGTCGTAATGAACGGGCGGCACGAGGTGCGGCGCGTCGTGATCGATCCGGCGGCCGCCGGCGGCGATCGCGAGATGCTCGAGGACCTGGTTGCAGCGGCCTGCAATGACGCGACCCGTCGTGTCGGTGAAGCGGTGCAACAGCACATGGCCGGTGCCATGGGCGACGTGCAACTGCCGCCGGGCATGAAGCTGCCGTTCTGACGACTGCGGTCCGTGAAGTACTCACCCGCTCTGAATCGCCTGATCGAAGCGCTGCGCGTGCTGCCGGGCGTCGGGCCGAAATCCGCACAGCGCATGGCCTTCCACCTGCTCGAACGCAACCGGGACGGAGGCCGCGAGCTGGCGCGCTCACTCGAGGAAGCAACCGCCAAGGTCGTGCATTGCCGGCGCTGTCGCATGCTCACGGATGGCGACCTGTGCGAAATCTGCAGCGCGCCGCGCCGCGATGCGACATCGTTATGCATCGTGGAATCTCCCGCCGACGTGGTCGCCGTCGAACAGTCGGGCGGTTATGGCGGCCGTTACTTCGTGTTGATGGGACACTTGTCGCCGCTGGATGGCATCGGTCCCGAACAGCTGGGACTTGGTCGGCTCGAGGCGCTACTCGATGAAGGCGAAGTCCGCGAGGTGATCCTCGCAACCAATCCGACCGTCGAGGGCGAGGCGACCGCACATTTCATCGGTGAACTGGTCACGCGCCGCGGCATCCGCGCCTCGCGCATCGCGCATGGCGTGCCGGTCGGGGGCGAACTCGAGTATGTCGACGGCGGCACGCTCGCGCACGCACTGGCCGGGCGTCAGCTCATCGCCTGAATCGCGGCGCGCGTTCCGCCATCTGCTCCGCGAGCTCGAGCAGTCGCAGGTAACTGGCCATGCGTCGGGGTGAGATGCGATCGGCAGCCGCGGCCGCCAGGACGGCGCAACCGGGTTCGCGCCGGTGCAGGCAGTCCTGAAACCGGCAATGCGCAGCGACGGCAGCCATTTCGCGATAGCCACCAGCGATCTCGCGTGGCGTTGGCAGCGGCGGGGCGAAGTCCCGCACACCCGGCGAATCGATCAACTCGCCGCCGCCTGGCAGTTGGTACAGCGATGAAGTGCTGGTGGTGTGCCGCCCGGATTCGCTGGCACGCGTCACTTCATCGACTCTCGCTTCGACGCCGGGCACCAGCAGGTTGATCAGTGAGCTCTTGCCGACGCCGGATTGGCCGACCAGCACGCTGATTTCTCCCGCCAGGCGTGTGGCGAGATCGCCGACGCCCTGCGCCGCACGCTTGCTGGTCTGCACCACCGGATAGCCGATACCTGCATAGTCGTCGAGCGCCGACGAGAGCAAACCGTCGTGGCCCGCCAGATCGCTCTTGTTGGCGACCACCAGGGCTTTGAGACCCGCCCATTCCGCGGCCGCCAGATAGCGGTCGCAGAGGCCGAAATCGGGCGCCGGGACCGACGCGACGACACAGGCGAGCTGGGTCAGGTTGGCCGCAACCGGCTCCGTTTCGCCACGCTGATTGAGCCGCGCGAGAATCGTTGCGCGTGGCATTACCCCGGTGATCATCCCGGCCGCGCCCTCACTGTCCGCGAGCACGAAATGCACGCGATCGCCGCACACGACTGCAAGCTTTCGGCCCTGGAGTCGGCAGTGCACGCGACTGCCCGCGTCGTCCAGCACGACTGCGTCACGCCCGTGGCTCGAGATGACCCTGCCATCCTGCGCGGCTGCATCCGGCCGGACCTTCATTTGGGGTTCCCGGTCGTGAGCCTGGCGATGCGCGCGACCGCCGGAGGATGCGAGGCATGAAACGCCGTGAACAGCGGGTCCGGCGTCAGGGTCGTGGCATTGTCCCGGTACAGCTTGACCAGCGCAGCCGCCAGCGCGTGCGCATCGGCGTGGCGTGCGGCATACGCATCGGCCGCGTATTCGTTGCGGCGCGACAGCCAGGCGGACAGCGGTCCGAGCGGCAGCAGGAAGATCGGTGCCGTCAGCGCGAACAGCAGGAGCAGCGTGTGTGGCCCGCCGTCTGCGATGCCAAGTGCGGGCTGGAACCAGGGTTGCCGGGCGAGCCACGCGAGCATCGCGAATCCGGCGAAGGCAGCTGCCAGCGATCCGACGATGCGCCAGGCGACGTGACGCAGACGGAAATGTCCGAGTTCGTGGGCGAGCACGGCCTGCACCTCCGGTGGCGCCAGCGTCTCGAGCAGCGTGTCGAAGAAGACAATGCGCTTGGCGCGACCGAGGCCAGTGAAATAGGCGTTGCCATGCGCGCTGCGGCGTGAGCCGTCCATCACCATGACGCCGCGTGGCTCGAAACCACAACGCCGGGCGAGCGTCTCGACCGCATCGCGCATCGCACCGCTCTCGAGTTCGTGGAAACGGTTGAACAGTGGCGCGATCAACCTCGGCCACGCCCATCCGAGCAGGATCGAGAACAGGGCCCAGGCGGTCCAGGCCCACAGCCACCAGTACGGGCCAGCGCGTGGCATCAGCCAGATCAGCAGAGCCACCAGCGGCAGCAGCAGGCAGGCGGAAAGCACCAGCCCCTTCAGCAGATCGAGCGCGAACAGCCCGGGCGTCGTGCGATTGAAGCCGAACCGCGCTTCGATCCGAAACGTGCTCCAGAGGTCAAATGGCAATCCGGCCAGCGCCAGCACCAGGGTTGTCGTGGCGACGGTGGCAACACCGCGCAGCAGGCCGTCGAGGCCGATCGTAGCGGTCCACGCGTCGAGCGCCGCGATGCCGCCGGCCAGGGTCAAAACCAGCAGCAGGATGGCGCCCGCGAGGAGCTGGAATGCGGAGTGACGTGCATTTGCAATGGTGTAATCCGCCGCGCGGGCGTGCTGCTCGATCGTGATCGCCGCCGCGAATGCCGCCGGCACCCGGTCGCGCTCGTTGCGGACGGCGCGAATCTGACGCTGCAACAGCCACAGGCGCAGCGCGAGACCGGCGGCGAGCAGGATGACGAACAGGACGGTGAAGGGGTGCATGGCGTGCGGGCGAGCGGCACTCTAGCCTCTGCTAAGATCGGCGGCAACATGGCGCGCGACAACCGGCTGATATGGATTGACCTCGAGATGACCGGTCTCCTGCCCGAGAATGACCGCATCATCGAAATCGCGACCGTCGTCACCGATGCCGAGCTCACAGTCATCGCCGAGGGTCCGGTGATCGCGGTGCGGCAGCCCGATGCGGTGCTCGCCGCCATGGACGAATGGAACACGCGAACCCACGGTGCCTCGGGTCTGGCCGCGCGGGTGCGCAGCAGCCCGCACGATGAATCCGCCGCGGAGCGGGATACGCTCGCATTTCTGGCACAGCACGTGGACACGGGCCGGTCGCCGATGTGCGGCAACAGTATCTGCCAGGACCGGCGTTTCCTGGCCCGCTGGATGCCGGCACTCGAGCGCTATTTCCATTATCGCAATGTGGACGTCAGCACTCTCAAGGAACTTGCGCGCCGGTGGGCGCCGGAGGTGCTCGCGGGCGTCGCCAAGGAATCGAAGCACACGGCGCTCGCGGACGTGCATGAATCGATTGCGGAGCTGCGGCACTACCGGTCGAGCCTGCTGGCCGCGCCATGGAACGCGCCGCGGAATCTGTAACTGGCCAACCGGTCTGGCATACCGGCGGCTGTCATTGTGGCCGGGTGCGCATTGAGGTGCTCGCGCTGCCGGACCTCGAGCTGCTCGACTGCAACTGCTCGATGTGCTCGCGTTCCGGCTACCTGCACCTGATTGTCACCAAAGAACAGCTTCGGCTGCTTTCCGGCGCGGACGACCTCGTCGCGTACCGCTTCGGCAGCGGCGCGGCCCGCCACCTTTTCTGCCGCCATTGCGGCGTCAAATCGTTCTACGTCCCGCGTTCCCATCCCGACGGCTACAGCGTCAACGCCCGCTGCCTCGACCCCACCACAATCACCTCAATGCGAATTCGCCCGTTCGACGGCCGTCATTGGGAAACCGCACGGATGGGGTTGGGCACGCGCTAGCGGGACCGGCGGGGGTCCCGAGCAAGCGAATGTCTGTTCTTCTGAGCGCGCGAGGGAGCCCCGCCGGTCCCGTTAGCGCGTGACTATTTCTTGGTGCCGTTCGCCAGGAACAGCCACGTCTCGACAACCGTATCCGGATTGAGCGAAATACTGTCGATGCCCTGATCGACGAGCCAACGCGCAAGATCCGGGTGGTCCGACGGGCCCTGCCCGCAAATGCCGATGTACTTGCCGGCTTCACGGCAGGCCTTGATCGCCATCGCGAGCAGGGCCTTGACCGCAGCGTCGCGTTCGTCGAACAGGCCGGCGACGATTGCAGAGTCGCGGTCGAGACCGAGCGTGAGCTGGGTCATGTCGTTCGATCCGATCGACATGCCGTCGAAATATTCGAGAAATTCGCGCGCCAGCAGCGCATTGGTCGGCAGCTCGCACATCATGATGACCTTCAGGCCGTTCACGCCGCGCTTGAGCCCGTTCTGCGCCAGCAGTTCGACCACGCGGCGGCCCTCGGCGACGGTGCGCACGAACGGCACCATCACCTGCACATTCGACAGGCCCATGTCCTCGCGCACCCGGCGCAGTGCGCGGCACTCGAGTTCGAAACAGGGGCCAAAGCCGGGATCCGTAAAGCGCGCAGCGCCGCGAAACCCGAGCATTGGATTCTCTTCATGCGGTTCGTACTGCCGCCCGCCGATCAGGTTTGCGTACTCGTTCGACTTGAAATCCGAGAGTCGCACGATCACCGGCTGCGGTGCGAATGCGGCCGCGATGCACGCGATACCCTCGGCGAGTTTTTCAACGAAGAATCCGACCGGATCGTCATACCCCGCCATCTGGCGGCGAATCTGGTCCTGCAGCAGGGGATCAAGCGTTGCGAAATCGAGCAGGGCGCGCGGATGCACGCCGATCATCCGGTTGATGATGAACTCGAGACGGGCGAGGCCGACGCCATGATTGGGGATCGAGGAAAAATCGAAGGCGCGATCCGGATTGCCGACATTCATCATGATCCGGACCGGCGGTTCGGGCAGCGCATCGAGTTCAATCTGCTGCTGTTCGAAATCGAGCCGCCCTTCATAGACGACGCCGGTATCGCCTTCGGCGCAGGAGACCGTCACCGGTTCGCCGTCCTTGATCTTCGACGTGGCATCGACGCAGCCGACCACAGCCGGGATTCCGAGCTCGCGGGCAATGATCGCCGCGTGGCAGGTGCGGCCGCCACGATTGGTGACCACGGCCGCGGCCCGCTTCATCACCGGCTCCCAGTCGGGATCCGTCATGTCGGATACCAGCACGTCGCCCGGCTGGACGCGCGACATCTCGCGCGCACTCGCGATGATGCGCGCTGGCCCGGAGCCGATCCGCTGGCCGATGGCACGGCCGCTTGCAAGTGCGCGTGAGCGGCTCTTCAGCGTGTAGCGCAGGATCGAACGGCCGGTACGGCTCTGCACGGTTTCCGGCCGCGCCTGCAGCACGAAGATCGCTCCGGTCTCGCCGTCCTTGCCCCATTCGATGTCCATCGGACAGCCGTAGTGCGATTCGATGATGAGCGCCTGGCGGGCCAGTTCATGCACGTCCTGGTCGCCGACGCAGAATCGCGCGCGATCCGCGGCCGGAACGTCCTCGGTCTCGACCCAGCGACCGGGCCCCGGGGCCTGCGCATAAACCATGCGGGTCGCCTTGGAGCCGAGATTGCGGCGGATGATCGCGTGCTTGCCGGCGCGCAGCGCCGGCTTGTAAACGTAAAACTCGTCCGGATTCACCGCGCCCTGCACCACCAGTTCGCCGAGGCCCCAGGAAGCGGTGATGAACACGGCGTCCCGGAAACCTGATTCGGTGTCGAGCGTAAACATCACGCCGCTCGCGCCGCTGCCGCTCTGCACCATGTGCTGGACGCCCACCGAGATGGCGACTTGGCGGTGATCGAAACCCTGGTGCACGCGATACGCGATTGCACGGTCGTTGTAGAGCGACGCATAGACCTGATGCATTGCGGCGAGCACCGCCGGCGGTCCGCGCACATTCAGGATCGTCTCCTGCTGGCCCGCGAATGACGCGCCCGGCAAGTCCTCGGCCGTCGCCGACGAGCGCACCGCGACTGCGGACCCGGCGCCGCCGGCGAGCGCCGCGCAAGCGGTGAGCACTTCCTGTTCAAGTCGCTTTTGGAATGGCATCGCCAGGATCCAGCCGCGGATGCGGCTGCCTGCTTCCGCGAGACGCACGATGTTGTCGATATCGAGTCCCACGAGTTCCCTGGCGATGCGGGCGTCCAGGCCGTCCTGTGCGAGGAAATCGCGATAGGCCTGCGCCGTGGTCGCGAATCCGCCCGGCACGCGCACACCCGCGGGCTCGAGCCGGCCGATCATTTCGCCGAGCGAAGCATTCTTGCCGCCGACCAGCGCCGTGTCGTGCATTCCTACGCTGGCGAGCGAAATTGTGTAACCGGTCACGCCCAATCCCTGGTGAGTCCGCACCTGATACGATCAGCCGCGCGGCGTTTGGCTTCGCGGGGCGCCACGTGCAATGGATATTCAGTCATGAAACAGCGACGAACCGTGTTCTTCGTATCTGACCAGACCGGCGTAACCGCCGAAACGATGGGACACAGCCTGCTAACGCAGTTCGACGGCATGGAGTTCAGGCCGGTCACTTTGCCATTCATCTCCACGCTTGACAAGGCACGTGAAGCGGTCGCGAAGATCGATCAGGCGGGACGGGAGGAGGGCGCGCGACCGATCGTTTTTGCGACGCTCGTCAACAATGAAGTGCGTGATGCGCTGCAACGGGCCCAGTGCCTGTTTCTCGATTTCTTCGACGCATTTCTCGGTCCGCTCGAGCGGGAACTCGGCGAGCAGTCTGCGCACGTGCTCGGACGCGCACACGGCATGGCCGACATCACGGCCTACACGATGCGCATCAACGCCACCAACTTCGCGCTGGCCAACGACGACGGTGCCCAGACCCGCGACTATGACCGCGCGGATGTCATCCTGCTGGGCGTTTCCCGCTCCGGCAAGACGCCGACTTGCGTCTATATGGCGCTGCAATACGGCGCATTTGCAGCCAATTACCCGCTGACCGAGGATGACCTCGACGGCGTGCGCCTGCCGGCGGTCGTGGAGCCCCACCGCAGCAAGCTGTTCGGCCTCACGATCGAGCCCGGGCGCCTGCAGCAGATCCGCCAGGAGCGCCGGCCAGACAGCCGCTATGCATCGGCGCAACAGTGCGCGTTCGAGGTGCGTGCGGCCGAACAGCTGTTCGAGCGTCACGGCATTCCGTACCTTGAGACGACCGACACTTCAATCGAGGAGATCGCGAGTCGGGTACTCGAACGCCTGGCGATCCCGCGGCGCGTGCGGCCATGACGGTTTCGTGACAAGCAGCACGATTCGCGCGGGATTCGGCCGGATTTCCCTGTGATATAGTCAAATCCATGGTGTCGGACGACCTCTGCACTATCTCCTGGCGCGCCCGGCCGCGATCCTTCGTGAGCCTGATGACGCTGTACGAGAGCAATTTCATCCGTCTCGGTTGGCTGATTCCCGACCTGCGGAGCCTGTGCGGTTCCATGACGTCATCGGTGCCGGGTCAGCCCGCGCTTCAGCTGTCGGTTGTCGAAAAGAGCCGCTACACAACCACGCTCGCCATGACCTACTTGTTCGGCGACGGCGCGGAAGCGGCGCGCGATCCCGATCTTGAGATCCGCGTGTACCACGACGCGCGCCTCGCCGAGGCCTGCGGCACGATCGCGGATCCGTCACATCCGCGGCTGCGGCATCTCGGCATAGATGTTGCGCGGCAGCACCACCGGCGCTGGTCCTGCAACATGCTGCTGAACAAGTGGCTGGAATACTGCGCAGGTAACGGCCACTGCTTCGCGTTGCCAGCGGCCTGAGCGACGCACATGGCGGTCATGCTTCCTGACAAGTGGTCGCAGTTGAAGCTGCCATCGATCGGCAAGCCCGATCCGGCGGAGCAGGAACGCCTGCTGAAGCTGTTCTGGAATCGCGCTGAACTCAAGAAGGAGTTGCAGGGTCTTGACGACCAGCTGCACAACCTCCGCAACAAGCTCAAGCAGCAGGAAAATGCCAACAGCCGGCTGCAGCAGCAGCTTGAGCAGCTCGAGATGCTGCTTGGCAATCCGGAGCGCGGCTTTGATGCGCTGGTCCACTTCGGCCTGAAGGCGTTGTGGCGCGCCTGTCGCGAGCAGCTGGAGCAGTTTGCATCCGACCTGAAGCGCGATCGTCAGGATGCGCAACGCAAGCAGCAGCTTGCCGAGTTCCAGCAGGACCGTTCGGAGCGCCTCAAGGTCGCCGACGAGCGCCTGCGTCAGACCCAGGAGGTTGCCGACGCGGAACTCGAGCGGTTGCGTCAGCGCGACGAACGCATGGCAAAGCTCACCAGTTTCTGGCACTACTTCAAGCGCCGCGACCTGGCCGCCGAAATCCTGGCGCAACGCCAGCGCTGCGTGGTGGCCGAGCGTCAGCTGGCGGACATGCGCGAGTCGCACCGCACGATCGACAAGGAGCCGTGGCCTGAGTTTACGGGCCTGACCATCGACGGCCGCAGGTCGGTCAACCTGGCGGTGATCGCCTACGCGCAGATCCTGTACGCGCGCCTCGCGGTGTCGGGGCTCGCGATGGACTCGCGGCTCGCCAACAACCGCAGCGTCGAGAGCGCGAAGCACGGCAGCCTCGAGGCCTGCCTGACGCGGATCCGCGAGATCGCAACTGCGCTGGCGCTGGTGCGCTCGCAGGATGGGCTGATTGCCGAGATCAAGGCGCGCGGCGAGAAAATGGCGAAGGGCGCGACCTGGCGCAATGCAACCGAGACCGTGCCGCAACCGGCATCATTGCCACCTGCCGCGAGCGGCGGTGTGCCGGATGCCAATGTGCTGGTGGACGACTACTGGGACGTCTACAAGGTCCTGCTGCGCTGATCCGGTCCCGTCGGGAGCCGTTTCAGGACGATTCCGTCGCAGTCGCGCCGCCCCGCGAAAACAGCTTGATGCGCTGCCGCCAGTTGTTCAGGTCGTCGAGCCAGACGTAGAACAGCGGCACGAAGAACACCGACGTGATGCTGCCAAAGAACAGCCCCGATATCAACGCGCGTGCCATCGGATAGTACGCCGGACCACTGCCGCCGACCTGCGTGTGACTGATCGCGATCGGCAGCATCGCGAGCAGCGTCACTACCGAGGTCATCAGGATCGGCCGCAAGCGGTGCCGCGCGGCTTCCAGTATCGCGTCATGGCGATTCATGCCTTCCTTGCGCAGATCGATCACGTGCGCGATCAGCACGATTCCAATGTTAACGATCACGCCGATCAGGATCATGATGCCCAGCATCGCCATGAACGACATTGGCGTCTGGCTGATCGCGAGACCCCAGAATACGCCGACGATTGCGAACACGATCGAGGTGATGATCGAGACCGGGTACAGCAGTGACTCGAACAACGAGGCCATGACCAGGAAGATCAGCGCTACCGCCAGCAGGATGTTCATCTGCATCGTCGCGGCCGTGTTGTCGCTGTCCTCGACGCTGCGGCCGTACTTCCAGGCGACTCCGGGCGGCAGCGGGAATTGCTCCATGGCCGCTTCGACGCCTTTCTTGACTTCTTCGAGCGACGAATCGACCGACACAATGCCTTCGATCACGACCGAGGTCAGGCGGTCCACGCGCTCGATCGTGCGCGCACTCTGGTCGATGCGGAAACTCGCGACGGCGCCGAGCGTCGAGCGGCCGCCCTCCGGCAGATACAACGGCGTGGCGGCAAGGTCCTCGAGTGTCTGGCGGTCATCGGCGCGGAATGCGAGCCGCATCTGGATCTCACGGTCGTCCGAACGGAATTCCTTGAGCGGATCGCCGCGCATCGCAATTGCGAGCGTCTGTGCAACCATCTGCGGCGACAGCCCGAGCCGGGCAGCACGTTCACGGTCCACGATCACCTGAACTTCATGTTCTCCGGCCTTGGCGGTCGATCGCACCGAGTCGAATCCCGGCACGTCGCGCAGCCGCTGCACGACGTTTCGCGACAGGCTTACCAGCTGCTCAGTCGATTCGCCGGTCAGGCGCATGCTGAATGCGCCCGTGTTGCCCTGCTCCTCGTCGAAACGGAAACTTGGCTTGCCGATAATGATCTCGGGCAGCCCCTTTTCTATTTCCGTCATCAGTTCGCGCGGTTTCATCGGCAGCTCGTCACTCGGCTTCAGCCTGATGACACTCGCGGCTTCGTCGGGCGTGAAGTAGCTGTACACCAGGTCGATGCCAAAACGGTCCCGGTTCTCCTCGAGGTAGGCCTCGACCCGCGAGACCGCTGCTTCGGTCCGTGCGAGCGGGTAGGTGCCCTCGATGTGATAGGGCAGGAAAATGCGGTCGGACGCGTCCTGCGGGAACATGTCGAACTTGACCAGGCCGGTTGCGAACAGCGGCGCCGGCGATGCAACGGTCAGCACCACGAACAAGGCCGCCCACCGCTGGTGCTGGAACAGCCAGTCGAGCCTGCGCAAGTACCAATTCTGCAACCTCTCAAATAATGAACCGGCCTTGATTGCGGGTGGCGGCGGAAACCGTGCGGTCAGCGTCGGGATGATGGTCTGGGCCACCAGCAGCGAGGCGAGCATCGCGACCACAATCGGCACGGCGACATGCACCATGAACACCGAAATCTCGCTTTCCTCGCCGAAGATGATCGGCAGGAACACGATCACGGTTGACAGTGTGCCGGCCAGCACGGCAAGGCCGACTTCGCTGACGCCGGACAGCGTGGCCGCGATCGGATCGGCGCCTTTCAGCTGCCGGTGCCGGAAGATGCTCTCGGTCACGACCACGGCATTGTCGACCAGCAAGCCGATTGCCAGCAGCATGCCCATCATGGTCAGGATGTTCAGTGAGAAACCGAGGAAATACATCGCCGCGACGGTGATCAGCAGTGAGAACGGCACGGCGAGGCTGACGATCAACGTGGTCGGCCAGTCCCGCAGGAACAGGAACAAAACGGCCAGCGCGAGACCGGCACCGATCAGGCCGGCATTACGCAATTCGGCGAGCGAGCTGCGGATATCCTCGGACTGGTTCTGCAGCACGATGATATCGATGCCCTGCAGTTGCGGCAGCGTGCGCTGCTGGTCGACGACCGCCAACACGCGATCCGCGACCTCCACGATATTGGCACCGGTCGCCTTGAATACGTCGAGCCCGACGCCCGGCCGTCCATTCAGATGACGGCCGACCGCGAGGGCGGGCGAGGCGAGACGCACATCGGCGATGTCGCGCAGCCGAACATTGCCGGTGACGATGAATTCACGTACGTCGTCGAGGCTCTGGAATTCGCCGAGCGGGCGCACCAGGAAGCGTTGCTGCCCGCCGGTTATCTCGCCGGCGCTGATCGAAAAATTGGCGCCCTGCAGCGCGTCCCGCAGCTGCGCGATATCGATGCCGTGGGCCGTGAGCCGGACCGGGTCGATCAGGATTCGAAGCTCGAGCGGTTCGACCCCCTCGAGCGAGACCCTGGCGACGCCATCGAGGCGCTCGAGCGGCTTCTTCAGGTAGCGATCGAGCATGTCGTACTGCCGCGACAGGTCCTCCTGGCTCGAGATTCGCACTGCCAGGACGCGGTCGTCGCCGGCCGCGAACATCTGCGTCAATATCCGGTTCGCGCTCGGCGGAAATTCCTGACGGATCGATTCCAGCTTGGTGCGCACCTCGAAGCCAACCGCGGCCGGGTCGCGCCCCCATTCGAAGAAAACGATGATCTCGGAACCATTCTCGGAGGAAGTCGAACGCATCTCCTTCACGCCGGAGAGTGTTGCGATGGCCTCCTCGGCAGGCCGCGTGATGAGCTGCTCGACTTCTTCGGGGGTCGAGCCGTCATAGGGGATATTGACGGCGATGCCGGGGAACCGGATGTCAGGAAACAATTCGAGTGGCAACATCCGGATGGCGATGAGGCCGATCAGCGATACGGCGATGAACGTCATCAGCGTCGTGACCGGCCGGCGCAGTGCGAATCGGGTATGCAGCATCGATCAGCCTCCGCCGGACTCCGTCGCGACGCGTGGCATGACGCCCGCGGCCCGCGGCTGGAATTTCTTGCGATCGAGCAATGAATAAACCACCGGGATCACGAGCAGCGTGAAGAAGCTCGCGACCGCGACGCCGCCGATCACCGTGATGGCCATCGGTTTCCTGATCTCGGCGCCCTCGCCGAGGCCAATTGCCATCGGCAGCAGGCCCAGGATCGTGGTCAGCTTCGTGATCACGATCGGGCGCAGCCGCAGGCGGGCTGCTTCAATGATTGCTTCGTGCTTTGGCAGGCCGCGTTCCCGCGCCTGGTTCACGGCGTCGATCAGCACGATGGACTGGTTGACGACAATGCCGGCCAACATGATCAGACCGATATAGGCGACCACGTTGACCGTCGTGCCGGTAATGAACATGGCCCAGACCGAGCCGGTCAGCGCGAGCGGGATGGTCAGCAGGATTACGAACGGATGCAGCAGCGATTCGAACTGCGAGGCCATCACCAGATAGACCAGGAACACGGCCAGCAGCATGGTGAACTGCAGCGAGCGGAACGATTCGGCCATGTCATCACTCTGTCCGCTGACGGCGGCGGTCGCTCCGACCGGCATTTCGACTCCCGCGACGATTTCGCCGAGTTCGGCGACCGCCGATCCGAGGTCACCGGACGAAAGGTTGGCGGTCACGATTGCGACACGCTGCTGGCGGGTGCGGCGGATTTCGGCCGGCCCATTCGCGACCGTTACCTCGGCAACCGCCGACAGCGGCAGCGGGCGATCGCTGCCGGGGTTGATGATCAGCGAGCGAATTTCCTCGACCGATGAGGCGCGCGTGTTGACGCTGCGCACCAGCACGTCGATTTTCTTCTCGCGCAGCTTGTAGCGGGTCGCGATGTCACCGCGGACGCTGGACACCACGCGATCCGCCAGCTCGCGCACGGTGATGCCGAGCTGCGCCGCCCGTTCCTGGTCGAAAACGATCTGGATTTCCGGATTCCCGGACTCGACCGTGGACTTGATGTCGCTGAAGGTCGGACTTGCTTGCATCCCGAGGCGGATCTGCTCGGCAACCGACCGCAGGCGGTCGAGTTCGTAGCCCGTGATCGTGACCTCAAGCGGCGAGGCGAAATTGAACAGCGCCGGTCGGCTGAACTGGTATTGCACGCCGGCCAGCGAATCGAATTTTCCGCGCAACGCGTCGATGGCCTGCGACTCCTGGTCGGGACTCGTGCCGGGCTCGAGCGTGACCGACAGGCGGCCGGTATTCTCGCCGGCATCCGTCGGACTGGCGTCCAGCCGGTTGCCGGTGCCGGTGACGGCGTACGACAACGCGATCTGGGGCAATTCCATGGCGTAACCCTGGGCTACAGCCATCGCACGATCGGTCTGCTCGAGTGGCGTACCGGGCGTGAGCCGCAGGTCCGCGATGAACTCGCCCTGTGATAACTGCGGAATCAACTCGGACCCGAGCCGTGGGACCAGGGCCGCGGTCACGGCCAGCACCGTGATCGAGACCAGGACCACGCGGCCGCGGTGTTCGAGCGACCAGCGCAGGGCGGGCAGGTAGACGCGTACCACCGCAGCAAACCCGGCCTGCGTGGGGCGCGCGGCCCAGCCAAGCAGCCAGGCCATGCCGTCCGAAATCGAGCTGGTGAAGCGGCGCTTCCAGATCAGCACTTGTGCAATTCCACGGCCCACCCGTCCCGGCTCGCGTTCGGGATCGGGAACCGCATACTCGGGCTTGCCGGCCGCCAGCATCGGCACCAGCGTCATTGCCACAATCAACGAGAACAGCAGCGAAAAACTGACCGTCAGCGCCTGGTCGCGGAACAGCTGGCCGGCGATGCCAGTAATGAAGACCATGGGGAAGAATACGGCGACCGAGGTCAGCGTGGCGGCAGTGATGGCGGTACCGACCTCGCTGGTACCGAGCCGCGCCGCCTCGACGCGCGAAAGGCCTGCCTCGCGGTGGCGCACGATGTTCTCCAGCACCACCACGGCATTGTCCACCAGCATGCCGACCGCAAGCGCAATGCCGCCGAGCGACATGATATTGAGCGACAGGTCGAACATGTACATCAGCACGAAGGTGCCGATCACGGACACCGGGATTGCGAGCCCGGTGATGAATGTCGCCCGCGCGTCGCGCAGGAACAGGTAGAGCACCAGGATCGCGAGGAGGCCGCCGATCAGCGCCGCTTCGCGGACTTCGCCGATGGCGGAAGAGATGAAC
>JANNTO010000355.1:0-6678 GCA_031403675.1 Gammaproteobacteria bacterium
ACTGGTTTTGGGCGCCGGAAAGATTGGCGCTTTGATTTCGGGACTACTCGCCGACGCCGGTGACTATCACGTGCAGTTGGCCGATCTCAGCATCGACGCGGCCCGTGCGGTAGCGCGAGCTCATGGTCGCCGCACCCTGACGGCCCATGGGCTGGACGCGACCGATCCGGCCGCATTGGCGCGCCATCTCGGGGAGCACCGTTGCGATGCGGTGATTTCGTCGCTGCCCTATTACTGCAACACCGGTGTCGCGCGCGCGGCCCGTGAACATAACCTGCACTATTTCGACCTGACCGAAGATGTCGAGGTGACGCGCGCGGTGCGTGCCGAGGCCGACGGCGCAACGACCGCATTCGTGCCCCAGTGCGGACTCGCGCCGGGATTCGTTTCGATTGCCGCCAACGAACTGATCAGCCATTTCGACGAGCTGCGCAGCATCAAGTTGCGGGTCGGCGCGCTGCCGCAGCACCCGAACAACGTACTGAAGTATTCGCTGACCTGGTCCACCGAGGGCCTGATCAACGAATACGGCAATCCGTGTCTTGCAATTTCAGATGGACGCCTGATCGAAGCGGCGCCGCTCGAAGGTCTCGAAGAGATCGAAATCGACGGCACGTTGTACGAGGCATTCAATACCTCCGGGGGCCTCGGCTCGCTCGGCGAGACTTTTGGCGAGCGCTGCGAGCAGATGAACTACAAGACCATGCGTTATCCAGGCCACTGCGAACAGATGCGCCTGCTGATGAATGACCTCAAGCTCAACCAGGATCGCGGGACGCTGAAGCGCATCCTCGAAAACGCCGTTCCGCAGACCCTGCAGGACGTCGTGATTGTCTACGTCGCGGTCAGCGGCCGGCAGGACGGTGAACTGCGCGAAGAGAACTACGTCAACAAGATCTATCCACAGGAGATCCTCGGACGCCTCTGGTCGGCAATCCAGGTGAGCACCGCGGCCGGAATCACCGCGGTCGTGGATCTCGTGCTCGCGCGCCCGGACGCCTATCGCGGCTTCGTGCGGCAGGAACAGTTCCGGCTGCCAGAGGTGCTCGCCAACCGGTTTGGCGCGTGGTACAGGGACGGCTGCGACAAGGCGATTTCGGCCCGCATGGTGGTCGAGGGCACGGCCGGGCGCCAGCGCAGTCTCGTGGGGGCAGGACGATGAATGGTGCGGAAGTTCTCGCAGGTCTTGGTCTGTCGGCAATCAACGCGGGCGCCAGCTCCGGCAACGACTGGCACGCCGCTGCCGATGCTCCGCTGATCGATTCAATCAATCCGGCCACCGGCGCGGTGATCGCGCGGGTACGTGCCGCAACTGCCGCCGATTTCGAACGGGTGATGGCCAGTGCTGCAACCGCATTCAAGGCCTGGCGGGATGTGCCAGCGCCCCGGCGTGGCGCCACCGTGCGGCTCATGGCCGATGCATTGCGTGCCAAGAAAGACCTGCTCGGCAGCCTGGTCAGCCTCGAAATGGGCAAGATCAAAGCCGAAGGCGACGGTGAGGTCCAGGAGATGATCGATATCGCCGACTTCGCGGTCGGCCAGTCACGAATGCTTTACGGCCTCGCAATGCACTCGGAGCGCCCGCAGCATCGGATGTACGAGCAGTGGCATCCGCTCGGCGTGATCGGGATCATCTCGGCCTTCAACTTCCCGGTCGCAGTCTGGTCATGGAATGCATTCCTCGCCGCGGTCTGTGGCGACGTCTGCGTCTGGAAGCCCTCGCACAGCACGCCGCTCTGCGCGATTGCCGTGCAGCGCATCTGCAATGAAGTGCTCATGCGCGAACAACTGCCGCCGATCTTCCAGCTGCTCATTCCGGCGGATAACAAGATGGCCGAGAGCCTGGTTGACGATCGCCGTGTGGCTCTCCTGAGCTTCACCGGATCGACCAACGTCGGCCGCCGGGTCGGCGAGCGCGTCGCTTCGCGCCTGGGCAGGAGCCTGCTTGAACTCGGCGGCAACAACGCCATCATCGTGGACGAGTTCGCCAACCTCGAGCTGGTCGTGCCGGCGGTCGTGTTTGGTTCGGTTGGCACGGCGGGCCAGCGCTGCACGACGACGCGCCGCTTGCTGGTGCACCAGTCGCGCGTCGGTGAACTGGAGCGGCGCCTGGTCGCCGCCTACCTGCAGGTCCGGATCGGCGATCCGCTCGATCCGCAGGTGCTGATGGGGCCGTTGGTAGACGCGGGAGCCGTGCGCCGATTTGAGGCGGCACTGACCGATGCGCAGCGCCAGGGCGGCGAAATCCTGTGCGGCGGGCGCGTGTTGCCCGGACCCGGCAACTTCGTGGAACCGACCATCGTCCGCGCGCGAAATGACCTGCCCGTTGTTCGGCACGAAACCTTTGCACCGATCCTCTATGTGATCCCGTTCGCGACGCTGGACGAGGCGATCGCGATGCACAACGATACGGATTACGGCTTGTCTTCGGCGATCTTCACCGACCGCCTGCAGCACGCCGAACGCTTCCTGTCGGTCTCCGGCAGCGATTGCGGCATTGCCAACGTCAATATCGGCACGTCTGGCGCCGAAATCGGCGGGGCGTTTGGTGGTGAGAAAGATACGGGCGGCGGGCGCGAGGCCGGTTCCGATTCCTGGAAGGCCTACATGCGCCGTCAGACCAACACCATCAACTACTCGAGCGAATTGCCGCTCGCGCAGGGCATCAGGTTCGACCTGCGCTGACCTGGCGTGCGGCATCCCGGTACAGGATCCGGACGAAACGCTCCGCGTTGATGAAGGCCCAGGCCAGCTGCGTGTCGTAGTCCGCGAACGGCTGTGCCGCGAGCACCTGGTCCACGGTCTGTCCCGCCAGGACCAGTTCCGCCATGCGGGCGCTGGTGGTAGTGAGCATCTGCCGATACGCCAAAAGCCCCGCGCGGTCGGTCACCTTGCCGTGACCGGGAATGATGCGGGTCTGGTCATTCGCCAGCGTGAGCATTCGGTCGACCGCGACGATGACCCCAGCAACCGATCCACCCGAGTCCAGGTCGATGAATGGATACATCCCGGCGAACACCAGGTCGCCGGAGTGGATCACGTTCGCCTTGCGGAAATGTATGAATACATCGCCGTCGGTATGCGCGGCCAGAACGTGGACACCGCGCAGCTCGTCATCATTGACATGCAGTGACAGGCTGTCGTTAAAGGTGACGACCGGCAATGCTTTCGGCGGCGACGCCGGCGTCGTGCTCTGGAAGAATTCGGAAAACTGCGCTGCGCTCATGCGCTCGCGCACGCGATCATGGGCGACGACCACCGAGCCGCGCGCAGCGAGGTTTTCATTGCCGCCCGTATGGTCCCCGTGCCAGTGCGTGTTCAGTACGAAGCGTGGCGGTTCCGCAGACAGCTTGGCGAGCGCCTCGATGACCTGGTCCGTCAGGTTGGCATACTGATCATCGATCAGAAACATCCCATCGCTGCCGACCGAGACGCCGATGTTGCCGCCCTGGCCATAAAGCACATAGACGCCGGGTGCGACGAGCTCGGTCTGGATCGCCGGCTTGGGCTGGTCCTCTGCAAGCGCCAGGCTCGCGAATCCAGCCAGCAATGCGCAAACAAGAAACCTGCTCATGAATTCCTCCGAGCGTTTGGTTGCCAGTGTTGCGCCCATGATAATGGTCTTTCAACGCCCCGGTAGCCGCAGGCTGATGCGGGCGCCGCCCAAGCGACTCTCGCCGATCTCGAGATTGCCGGAATAGGCGGCCGCTATCTCGCGCGCCATCGACAGGCCGATACCCTGCCCTGCAACGCTTTCGTCCGCCCGGGCGCCGCGCTCCAGCACCCGCGCGCGCTCTGCCGGCGCGATACCGCGGCCATCGTCTTCAACATCAAGCACCAGACCTGGCCGCCGCCACTCCGCCGCAGTCCAGGGCGTCGCGCGCACCGCGATCTCGCCACGGCAGTACTTCCAGGCGTTATCCAGCAGATTGCCGGCGAGCTCGAAAAAATCGCCCGCGTCGATCGGATAGGCCGTGCCGGCGGCGATCGCAAGGGTGGTACGAACCTTCTTGTCCGCATACACCTTGCCAAGCGCCGCACGCAACTGCTCCAGCGGCTCCTGCACCTGCAGGTCCGTCAGGGTCGCACCCGCGCCGCCGAACACGGCGCGCTTCAAATGATGCTGGACGATGTCTTGCATGCGTTCGAGTTGCGGCGTGAGCATCGACGGTTCAGTCTGCCCGCGCTCGATCAGTCCGTGCATCGCGGCGACCGGCGTTTTCAGGCTGTGCGCGAGGTTGCCGAGCGTGGTGCGATAGCGCTCGAGCCGCTTGCGCTCGCCGACCAACAGCGCATTGAGGTTGCCGGTGACACCGGCCAGCTCTCGCGGCCAGCCCTCGCCGAGTACCTCTCGACGACCGGATTCAATGTCGACGATCTCGGTCTCGAGTTGCCGCAACGGCCTGAGTGCGATACGCAGCGCGACCGCCAGTCCACCGAGCAGCAGCAGACCGAGCAGCAGCGAGCCCGTGATCAGGCCGGCGCGCACCCGGATGACCTCCTGGTACCAGGGCTCGAGACTCTCAGCAGCGCGGATCACAAAATCGCGCGTTTCGCCAGGCGCCAGTTCCCAGCGGATGCCGAGCGACAACCCGAGCACGCGCGTGCCGTCAGCAAGTCTCGCGCGCTCGAACTGATGTTCGCCGGCGATCGGTTGTGCGGCGAGATTGAGCCCGCTGCCGAGCGCCGACGGGGAGCGCCAGCTGCCTTGCGACCCGAGGATCTCGGCGTAGAGGCCGGATCCTGGAGTTGCAAGTCGTGGTTCGACGAGGTTCTGTGGAACGAGGCGCCCATCGCCGTCAATGTCCGCCGTGGAGATCAGTGCGATGACTTGCGCGTCCAGCACATCCTCGCGCGCGCGCAGACCGAGATCGCGGTACAGAGACTCGAGGGACCAGGCGGCGACGGCCGCAGTGATGAGCAACAGCAAGGCCAGCGTGGTAAGCAGCCGTGCCTGCAGCGATGGGGCCGCGCGCGACACGTTCAGCCGCGCGCAATCCGGTAGCCACGACCTCTCAGCGTCTCGATCGGGGTCCGCTTCGACTCCGGGTCCAGCTTGCGACGCAGCCGGCCGATGAAAACTTCGATCGTATTGCTGTCGCGTTCGAAGTCCTGCTCATAAAGCTTGTCGGTCAGTTCGGCTTTCGAAATCACTTCCCCGGCGCGCAACATCAGATACTCCAGCAGGCGGAATTCGAATGCGGTCAGCTCGATCGCGACGCCGTCCACGCGCACTTCCTGACTGCGCGTATCGAGTTCGACCGGGCCGCTCTTCAGCAACGGGTGCGACCAGCCGCCGGAACGCCGCACCAGTGCCTGCACGCGTGCCAATATCTCCTCGAAGCGAAACGGTTTGGTGACGTAGTCGTCGGCGCCGGCGTCAAGACCAGCCACCTTCTCCTGCCAGCTGTCGCGCGCCGTCAGGATCAGCACCGGAAATGACTTGCCCGCCTTGCGCCACGCGCGGATCGCATCGAGTCCGGATTTTCCCGGCAGGCCGAGATCGACCACCGCGATGTCGATCGGATACTCGAGCCCGGCAAATTCACTTCGACGCCATCGGCGGCGGAATCGATCGCAAACCCGGACGCACGAAACTGCTGCACCAGCGTCTCACGCAGTGCCGGTTCGTCCTCGAGCACCAGGAGGCGCATGCCGGTCTCAGTACTCGCGACCAGATTCCGCGTCGACTCTGACCTCGAAGACGCGACCGTCGTCGCCGAGCAGGCGGATCCGGTATTCGATCCGGTCACCGTGGCGCTTTTCCTCGGCGCGCACAGCGCGTGCCTGGTAGCGACGCTCGGCGCGGGCAACGGCTTCATCGAGCGAGATGGCACGGTCGGCGAATACCCGGATGTCGTCATGGCCCCGACCGCGATTACGGTCGGACGCGAGAGCCTCCGTGGACGTGAAGATGCCGGCCGCCAGGGCCAGGCACAGCATCGCAATCGTCAAGCTCCGGATCATCGTCATCCCGTCATTGTAGTGGAACCGAAATGCCCGGGCCGCTGGCGCGGCCCGGGCGATGGCATCAGCCGCCGGTTGGGGTCACATCGACCCGGACCCGGATCCGTTCGCCCGGATCGTAGGGCATTCGGGTCACGTGGCGCCGGCCGGCATACTCGTAGGTCACTTCATAGCCGTCCACACGCTCTTCGTAGCTCTCGCGGTAGCGCACGTCGCACCGCTCATAGACACGCTCATCCCGATACTTGCCGCGCTGGCGCTGACGATCGCGCGAAGCACTATGGCCGATTGCGCCACCGATGATTGCGCCCGCTGCGCGCGCCACCTGGCGACCGTGGCCATTGCCGACCTGGTTGCCCAGCGCCCCGCCGATCAGCCCGCCAAGCAGCGTGCCGCCGATGTGGTTCGAAGAGAACGGTCCGTCCGAGTTCGAGGTGTAGTCCACCTCGTCCCAGCATTCACGCACCGGCTCGCTGACCCGAATCCGGCGCCGCAGGGGTTCGACATGGATCACCTGCGCGTATTCGTAGTCGCCACTGCGATCGTCGCGGTCATCGTAAGCATCACCGTCCCGATTGTGATCGGCCAAGGCACCCGCAGACGCTGCCGCGAGACCGATACCGACTGCTGAAATCCAGAACTTGCGAAACATGGTGCGACTCCTCTATTGGCACGGTGCCAATCTAGGACGCGGCGCATGAACGCGTCCTG
>JANNTO010000356.1:0-3128 GCA_031403675.1 Gammaproteobacteria bacterium
TTCGCGTGGGCCGATGCTCTCCGCCGTGATGAAATAGTCCGGCAGCTTCTCGGCGGCATTGGTCGAGGCCGGCATCGCGCGCGGATTGACCAATTCGCGGTAGGCCAGGAGTTCGAAGGAATAGACGTCCACGCGTTCCTTCGACTTCTTGCCCTCGCGGATCACGTTGCGGAAATAGTGGTGCGCGAACGAGGGCTCGATGCCATTCGATGCATTGTTGGCGAGCGACAGGGAAATCGTGCCGGTCGGCGCAATCGACGAGTGGTGCGTAAAGCGACTGCCCACGGTCTCGAGTTCCTTGACCAGTTCCGGCGCCACCTCGGCAAGGCGGCGCATGTAGCGGCTGTAGCGCGCGTGCAGCACGCGGCCCGGCACGCGGTCGCCGACCTTCCAGCCATCGCGCGCCATCTCCGGGCGCCGGCGCAGCATCGCGCGGGTGACCGTGAACTCCTCGTTCATGATCGGCGCCGGACCTTTCTCGCGCGCCAGCGAGAGGCCCGCTTCCCAGCCGGCGATTGCCATTTCGCGCGTCACGTTGTCGGTGAATGCGACCGACTCCGGCGAACCGTACTTCATACCGAGCATGGTGATGGTCGAGCCGAGCCCGAGGAAGCCCATGCCGTGGCGGCGCTTACGCACGATCTCATCGCGTTGCTGGCCGAGCGGCAGGCCGTTGATCTCGACCACGTTATCGAGCATGCGTGTGAACACGCGCACCACTTCGCGGTACTCGTCCCAGTTGAAGCTCGCCTCTTCGGTGAACGGCTTCTGCACGAAGCGCGTCAGATTCACGGAACCGAGCAGACAGGAGCCGTACGGCGGCAATGGCTGCTCGCCGCAATTGTGCGCGTGCAGTCCATTGGCATCAAACGTGTTGATGCCGGGCACCTCTGCGTCGTAGACGTCTTCCACGCCGTCCGCGCACACCGTCGTCACTCGCGCGACGAAGCGCTCGCGGTTGAGGGCACGGCGATAGCGCGCGAGCAGGTCGGTCAGCCGGGCCGATTTGGCCGTGTCCGCGAAGCCGATTTCGGTTGCGAATCGCGCCAGGTTGGCGCCTGAAACCACCAGTTCGTGCTGTGCCGTGGTCGCGTAGCGCGCCTGACCGCCGTGCCCGTCGGGCAGCAACGACGAACCGGCAGCACGACGGTCCCGATAAATGCAGGACACAATGCCGAAGCGCTGCAACATGCGTTGCGCGGCCGTGAGCAGCGGCAGATCCGACTGCGAAAGCCGCACACTGACGCCCTTTACCTGGTTGCCCTGCACACTGCCGTCCGTATCAAACATGCCACGCAGGAATCCGCGCTGGAAATCGCTGGAGGCGCGCTCCATCACTGGCGTGATGCGCTTGTCGCCCGGCCGCATACCGAGTTCGAGAGCGAGCCGGCGCAGCGCGCCCAAAGAGAGACGAAACTCGCCGCGTCCGGCAACGGCATGCCAGCCGGAAAAATCGGCTCGGTGCGGAAGGGTCGCCGCGGCCTCGAGCGCCGCATCCATGATGCCGCGTACGCCGCAGCCTGCCGCTTCAGGGGCCGCATTCGCGACTTTGGCCGGCAACCAGACCGACAGTACGGCCTTGTCGTCTTTCAGCGTGCCGTCACCGACCAGCAGACCGACGAGGTAACCCTGCTCGCGCGTGTACGCACCGGCCCATCCCGAAGCCGCGCGATGATCATTCAGCAGCACGCGATCGCCGGCGCACAGTTCGCCGGCTGCGCACCATTCGCTGGTCGCAGCAGCATCGGTGTAACCCGTCACCCGGCGCAGCCGATGATCTGCAGTCAGGCGCAATGCATAGCCTTCGGCGGTTTCGACACGCACGATGGCGCGGGTGGCGGTGCGGAAAAAACCCTGCAGCCCGGCGGCGTGATCGGCGCCATCGACGCGCGCCATGAAAGGCTGGCCGATCAGTTCCGCGACCTGGCGCGGACCCTCGGCCGTATGGATCCAGGTGTCGGCGGTGACACAGGGGTTGGTGGCGCGAATGTTCTCGCACCACCAGTTGTTGTTCATTTCGTTGACCCGGTCGATCAGCACGAAACCCGGCTCGGCAAAATCGTAGGTTGACGCCATGATGACGTCCCACAGGCGCCGCGCGGGCAGCAACTTGTAGATCCGGCAGGCAATCAGGCCGTCCTCGTTCGCGACGTAACCCTCGGCATCCGGCCATTCGCGCCAGACGAAGGCCTGCGAATCGTGCAGGTCGTGCTGGGTCGGGTCGTATTCACGCGCCGGCAGTGGAAATGCGAGCTTCCATTCGCGGTCCGCGCGCACGGCCTCGATGAACTCGTCGGTCACCAGCAGCGACAGGTTGAACTGGCGCAGGCGGCCGTTCTCGCGCTTGGCGCGGATGAAATCGACCGCGTCGGGATGCCCGACGTCGAAGGTGCCCATCTGCGCGCCACGCCGGCCACCCGCCGAGGAGACCGTGAAACACATGCGGTCATAGATGTCCATGAACGACATCGGACCCGAGGTGTGGGCGCCGGCGCCTGCGACATACGCGCCGCGCGGCCTGAGCGTCGAGAATTCGTAGCCGATGCCACAACCGGCCTTCAGCGTCAGCCCCGCCTCGTGGACTTTGTTCAGGATGTCGTCCATCGAGTCGCGAATCGTGCCCGACACGGTGCAATTGATCGTGGACGTCGCAGGCTTGTGCGCGAGCGCGCCCGCATTCGACATGATGCGCCCGGCCGGGATCGCGCCCTTGCGCAGCGCCCACAGGAAACGCTCGAACCAGGACTCGCGCTGCGCGGCATCCTCGACGCCGGCCAGCGTCGTTGCCACCCGGCGCCAGGTGTCGTCCATGGTTGCGTCGATGGGTGTGCCGTCCTTGGCAATCAACCGGTACTTCCGGTCCCAGATGTCGAGCGACGCCTCCTGAAACGGGATCCCCTCGAGGTCTTTCCGCTCGATCTTGACCGCTGTACTCATTTTCTCTACGACGCTCCCCTGAACCCGGCCGCCTCAGCCTTTTGCCGGAGAAATCTCACCCCGGCCGGCGCGCCTCTGCGCCGCCTGGGTTCGATTTCACGTAGCTCCCCTGACTCTTCTGCCGGCGCTCACCGCGTTTCGCCGGCAACCACCGTGTAGGAAACGAAGCGGTGATTGTCGATCGCGTGCGC
>JANNTO010000357.1:0-5950 GCA_031403675.1 Gammaproteobacteria bacterium
CTGCCGCGGTCTGGCCACGCTCCGTTGCAGTCGATCCCCTGCTGCCGATCGAAATCCAGCGCCGCCTGTCCATGCCCTGCGTCACCGCAGAGGACTGCGTCGATGAAGCGCGCGCAATCATCGGCTGCTGGCGCGCGCGTAGTAGCGAGCTGGTGCTGTCCTGGCCGCGGCGCGAGAACGATACGGATGTCGACGGCACGCCCCTCGCGCCTGCGCAGGCACAAGCATTGCAACCACCGGCAACGCGGGCCACGCGCGAGCGCTTGGTGTTCGCGGCCGCGATCCTCGAACCACTGCCGGACGATGCGGTGCCGCAGCTCCCGGAGGGCGCCGCTTACGGGGGTGCTCGGGTGCTCGAACTGCAGTCGCATTGCCCGTTCCGCGCCTTTGCCGAACTGCGACTGCGCGCCGTGCCGCTGCCGGAGCTGCGCACCGGGATTGATCGGCGCCTGCGCGGCATCGTCTTGCATCGCGCCTTGCAGCGCTTCTGGGCGGAACTCGGATCACAGCAAGTGCTGTTGCGACTCAATGCAACGGACCGCGAGCGCAGGATCACCACCGCGATCGACCAATCGCTGGCGGAAGTGCTGCCTGCGGAGGCCGGAGCTAGATCCATCGGCCTGGAGCGGGACTGGCAACGCCGCGCCATCGACCACTTGCTCGAACTGGAACGCACCCGCCCGGCCTTCACGGTGGTCGAGACGGAACGAGCGCTGACTGGCCGCATTGGCGGACTCGACCTGGGACTGCGGGTGGATCGCGTGGACCTGATCGGCGCAGAGCGGCTGGTTATCGATTACAAGAGCGGTGCAGTCAAGCAAGCGCAATGGCGCGGCGCACGCATGCAAGCACCGCAACTGCCGCTGTATGCAGTGCTGCATCCGGAGCGTCCGGCCGGTATCGCAATCGCAGAACTAGGCGCCGATCGTGCGCAGTATGTGGGCGTCAGCCGCGACCCAGGCCTCATCGCCGGTCTGCAGGCCGCCCGCGATTTCGAATTGACGGAGGATCGCGAAACCGGCTTCGAGTGGCCGGTCATTACCAATCGTTGGTACGGCTGGCTCGAGCGCCTGGCACGCGATCATGCCGCAGGCCGTGTTGAGGTCGATCCAAAGCTCGGGGCCGACACCTGCCGTCACTGCCACCTGGATGCGCTATGCCGCGTGGCGCCGGCCGTGCCGGATGAGACCGACACCGAGGAGGGCGGCAATGACGACTGACGCAGTGCGCATCGATCTCGAGCTGCGCCGGCGCGCGGTCGATCCGGAGCGCTCGTTCATCGTCCAGGCACCGGCCGGATCCGGCAAGACCTCGCTCTTGACGCTGCGTTACCTGCGTCTCCTCGCGACCGTGGATTGCCCGGAGCAGATCGTTGCGATCACCTTTACGCGCAAGGCTGCCGCGGAAATGCGCCACCGCATACTGGCCGCATTGTCGGCGGCTGCAGAACCGCCGCCGGTGACGGCGCTGCCGCACGAACTGGAGTTGCATCAGCACGCCAGCGCGGCGCTCACTCGCAGCCGTGCGCGCGGCTGGGGCCTCGAACTCAATCCCGCGCGCCTGCACGTGCAGACCATCGACGGTCTCAATCATTGGCTCGCGCGGCGCCTGCCGCTGGCGGCTCGCATTGGTACGGCAGCGGCGTTGGTTGACGATGCGCGGCCACTGTATGCCGAGGCAGCCCGCCGTACGGTCGCTGAACTCGATGGTGACGGGCCGGTCGCGCCGCGTCTTGAGCGACTGGCACGTGCCTTGAATCACGAGCCGCAAGTGCTGGCACGGCTGATCGAGGAAATGCTGGGTGCACGCGAACTGTGGTTACCCAAGCTGCTGGGGTCCGGCAGCGGACCGGAGTTGCGCGCCGCGATCGACCGGCTGCTCGAGTCGGTCATTGAGACCGAGCTCGCACGGATTCACGCAATCGTTTCCGTCGCCGATATGCGGCTCCTGTTTGCATTGGTCGGCGACGCGATCGCGGCGGGTCCCGCGGATGGGCCGCTTACGGCACTCGCAGGGTTGGAGGGACTGCCGCCACGGTCGGTTGCGGCGGTTGCGCAGTGGCGCGCACTGACCGAGTTGCTGCTGACCGCCGACCCGCACGGTGCACTGCGCAAGACCGTCAACTACAAGCAAGGATTCCTTGCCGCACAAGCGGGTCCGGGCTGGGCCGCGCTCAAGCAGCGCATGGTGGAACTGCTTGCCGCACTGGCTGAACATGAAGGGCTGGCAGTCGCGCTGGCAGAGGTCCGGCGCCTGCCGCCACCCGCGCTGAGTGACCGCCAGTGGGAACGGATCGAGGCGCTCACCGCAGTGCTGCCGCACTCGGTGGCCGAGTTGCTCACGCTCTTTTCCGAACGCGATAGCCTCGATCATCCGGCAGTTGCCGCGGCGGCGCGTGCCGCACTGGACGACGAGTCGTCACCCACCGAGCTCGCACTCGCGCTCGACTACCGCATCCGCCACCTGCTGGTGGACGAGTATCAGGACACGTCGCCGGCGCAGGAGCGATTACTGGAATTGCTGGTTGCAGGCTGGCAACCGGGCGATGGGCGCACCCTGTTCTGCGTCGGCGATCCGATGCAGTCCATCTATGCGTTCCGCGAGGCGGACGTCACGCTGTTCCTGCAGGCGCAGCGTCAGGGTATCGGCGGCGTGGAACTCGCAACCGGGCGGCTCGGCCAGAATTTCCGTTCCTGCGCGGCGCTGGTCCGCTGGGTCAACGAAACGTTTGCCGCGCTGATGCCCGCCGCAGACGACTTCGAGCGCGGCGCCGTGCGTTATTCGCCGGCAACGGCGGTGCAAGAGGATGCGGTGTCGGATGGCGTGGTCGTGCATCCGCTGCTCGATGCCGATGAGCACCAGATGGCAGCCGCGGTGGCTGGAATCGCAGCCGGCCTGTTGCTGGCGGAGCCGGGCGCCGCCCGCCCGACGATCGCGATCCTGGTTCGGGTCCGCGCATCGCTGCCGCCCTTGCTCGCGGCGCTGCGTGCGGCCGGCATCGAGTACCGCGGCGTCGAGTTGGAATCGTTGCTCGATCGTCCCGCAATTCGCGACCTGGTGGCGTTGGCAAAAGCGCTGCTGCATCCGGGCGATCGAACTTCCTGGCTTGCCGTACTGCGGGCGCCCTGGTGCGGATTGCCGCTTGCCGACCTGCTGGCCCTGGTGGGCAACGACCACGGTGCGCTGGTGCCGCTGTTGATTGCGGACCCGGCCGCAGTAGCCAGGCTCTCCCGGGACGGCGCCAATCGACTTGCGCGGCTACAACAACGCCTCGACGCCGCAATCGCCGGCCGTGGCCAGCGCTCGCTGGGTTGCTGGCTGAAATCGGCCTGGCTGGCACTCGCGGGTCCGGCGACCGCAGGCGATGCGTCGGATCTCGCCAATGCCGAGCTGTTGTTTGCGGCGCTCGACCGCCTGGAACTGGAAGCCGGCGGCATTCCGGAGGCTCCGGCGATCGACGCCGCGGTCGACGGCGTCATGGCGTCACCGGTCGGCAATGATTTGGCGCAGGTGCAGGTCATGACGATCCACCGTGCCAAGGGCCTCGAGTTCGAGGTCGTGATCGTTCCCGATCTGCAGCGCGGCGTACGCGTCAGGGAGCGGTCGTTGCTGTACTGGACCCAGGTCGCAACCGGCCCGGGCCAGCGCGGCATCGTGCTGGCGAGCCGGGCAGAGTCCGGCGAAAACGCAGGTAAGGCAGATCCGCTCGAACAATGGATGCGGCACCTGGCCGATGCGCGCGAGGCGCTCGAGCTCGGTCGCGTTGCGTACGTCGCGGCGACCCGCGCGAAACGCCAGCTCCACCTGCTCGGCGCAATGAAGATCCAGTGGAAGAATGACCAACCGCAGTTGCGCAAGCCAGATGCGGGCAGTCTGCTCGGATTCTTCTGGCCGGTGCTGCGCCCGCAGTTTGAACGGGCATTGACGGCAACGGCTGCGATGCGCACGGCGGCGTCGCGCGCCGCCGCCAGCCGACGCCGGCTGACGGCGCCGCCGTTGCGGCGCTTGCCGGCGGACTTTTCGGCGCCTGCGCCGTGCACGTCACCGCGGCCTCCTGGCCTGCGGATTGCGGGTCAACCGGAAGGCTCGATCCGCCCCGAGTTTGACTGGGCGGGGGCGATCGCGCAGGCGGTCGGCCAGGTAGTGCATTTCGAGTTGCATCGACTGGTACAGACCCGGCGCGCGCCTGGCGCGCTGCGGCCGGAGCCAGCGGCATGGCGACGCCTGCTGCGTGAATCGGGTATGGACGATGCGCACCTGCCGGAGGCGCTCGCGCGCGTCGAGCGCGCAATCCTCGGCGTTTCGAGCAGCGAGTTCGCAGGTCGCCTGCTCGATCCCGCAGCGGCAGATGGCACGAGTGAGCTGGCGCTTACCGCGTACCTCGACGGCGTCGTGCAAAGTCTGCGCATCGACCGCAGCTTTGTGGACCCGCACGGCGTGCGCTGGATTGTCGACTGGAAGACCAGTGTGCACGAGGGCGGGGACCCGGAAGCCTTCCTCGACAATGAATTGGCTCGCTACACGCCGCAATTGCAGCGCTATGCAGCGGTGCTGGCCTTGCAGGAAGCGCGTCCGCAAAGAGTCGGCCTGTATTTTCCGATGCACGACGCGTGGCGCGAGATCTAGAAACTGCCCTCGACTGTAAAGGGCCGGCGACCGAGATTGTCCGGTGGACCGAGGAAGGCGAGAGTGTCGAATATGCCAGGGCCGGCACCAGGCCCGGGCGCGACTTCACCGTTCAACAGGTAGCTGCCATCCTGCTTCAGCTCGATGGCGCCGCGCACCCGCAGCGGCCCGCCGAGATCGCGCAGGCAACCGGCGAGCGTGTCGGTCCCGACTGCGCCCTCGCCGACCACCAGTTCGAAGTCGCCGAGCAATTCGCCACCCGGGCCGGGGGCTTGCAGCGCACGCACGAACAGCGTACCGGACGCTGCTGCGGGCCACTGTTCGATGATCAGGACCTGCGCGACGTCGAGTTCCAGCAGGCCGGTCCAGCCGTCCGGCGTTGCGATGCCCTCGAAGGCGCTGATGGGCACGCGCCCGGTGATATTGCGGCCTGCGATCGCGCCATCGAGTCCGCCGGAGAAATCTGCCGATATTTCGCCCCCCGCTGGCATCAGCGTCACGCGGCAGGACCATTCGAGCAGCAAGAGCCGCCACGGACGGCAAAACCAGTTCAGGGCGCCGAGTGGCTTGCCATCGACCAGTAGACCTGCTGCGCGACCGGACCAGACTGTGCCACCGACACCGGACATCGCGACGCCCGGCGGCAGATGCCGCGTCAGCTGGCTGGCAGGGACCATGGCCACCAGGAACACGAGGAATGCAGCGACACCCGCCGCGAGGTACTTGCTGCGGCGTGACATCCGCTTCAGGGGCCGCGCAACACCAGCGTTGCGTCAACCAGGCCCGGTGCACCGCTCGAAGTGACACTCGCGGTTTCGGTGGATACGCCGCGTTCCTTCTGCAGGCGTGCCAGCAGCAATGCGATTGAATCGAAGGAGGCGCCGGTAAAGCGTGCGCGCAGCGCGCCATTGGCCGCGGGTTCGACGCCGGCCAGCGCCTCGGCGAGTCCGCCTTCCCGCGCCATGCGGTCAACCGCGATCGCCAGCGATTCACCAGGACGCGCCGCAGGTGCTGACTGTAGCCGTGGTGTGACCGATTCGATCCAGGCGAGGTCCTGGCGGCGGCGTTCGACACGCTCTTCGGCGACCGCAACCGAGGTGCCGAGCTTCCAGATCAGGCTGGCGAGCAGCAAGGCGGCTGCCGCCACTGTGCCCCACAGCACCATGCGCTGTTCGCGCTCGGCGAGCCCCGCATACCAGTCCTGCAAATTCATGTCGGCTGCCCCGCTGCGATGCGGATCTGCGCGTGCACGCCCTTCTCGCCGTGGGTCGTCGAGGTGACATCGGCACTGAGGCCGCGCGCATTGAGTGCCTGCGCAAACCGG
>JANNTO010000358.1:0-4245 GCA_031403675.1 Gammaproteobacteria bacterium
CCGGGTGGAGAACCGCCTCGGTGGGGCCGATGCAAATTCCTACCTGGCGATCGGCGCTTCGCTCGCTTGCGGATATCTGGGAATGAAGGTCGCGTACATCTTGTGCCGCAGCGCTGCCTCGCGCGCAGTGCGCTTGAACAGGAAGGCCTGGTCGGCGAGGTCGAGCGCATCGCCGTGATTCAGGTTGATCTCCATCTGCGCGGCGCCCGCCTCGTGGATCAGCGTGTCGATGTCGAGATCCTGCGCTTCGCAGAAGGCATACATGTCGTCGAATAGCGGATCGAACTCGTTGACCGCTGCAATGCTGTAGGCCTGGCGGCCGACTTCCGGCCGGCCGGAACGGCCCACCGGGGGCTTCAATGGATAGTCCGCATCGGTATTCGGCTCGACCAGGAAGAACTCCAGCTCGGGCGCGACGACCGGCCGCCATCCGCGAGCCGCATAGAGATCCAGCACGCGGCGCAGCACATAGCGCGGCGACATCGGCACCGGTCGGCCGTCGTCATAGAAACAGTCGTGAATCACCTGCGCGGTCGGCTCCGCCGCCCACGGGACGACGCGAATCGTCTTTGGATCACCGGTCAGGACGATGTCGATTTCCGACGGGTGGATCGAGCTGTCGTCGTCCGGATATTCGCCCGTGACGGTCTGCAGGAAGATCGACTCCGGGAGGCGCATACCCTCGTCCTCGGCGTACTTGTCCGCCGGCATGATCTTGCCGCGCGCCACGCCGGCCATGTCGGGGACGATCGCCTCGACTTCGGTGATGCCGTGGTCTTTCAGGAACTGCTGGATTTCGCTCATCGGTTCCGCCTTGTCGCGTACTCGCGCCCGGCCTGGCCAAAGGCCGCGAACAGCGCGCGGGAAAACGGGTTGTCCATCACTTTCCATTCCGGATGCCATTGCACGGCGAGCGCAAATGCAGGCGCGTCGTCGACGCGAAAAGCCTCGATCACGCCGTCGTCCGCCCGCGCCTCCGATACCAGCTTCGTGCCGAGCCGTTCGACACCCTGCGAATGCAGCGAATTGACCTTGATGCGGCGCTCGCCGGACAGGCGGTGTAACAGGCCGCCTTCGCTCAGCTCCACTTCGTGTGCGGGTGCGTATTGCTGCTCGAGCGGCTGCGTCGCATCCTCGCGATGATCAATGTGGCCCGGCTGCTCCCGCAGTTTCTGGGTCAGCGAACCGCCGAAGGCGACGTTCATTTCCTGAAATCCGCGGCAGATGCCGAAGACCGGCAATCCGGCCTCGACCGCGCCGGTAATCATCGGTAGCGTGGTCGCGTCGCGTTCCGGATCGTGCAGCGTCCCGGGCGCCGACGCCGGACCCTGGTAGCGGTGCGGCTCGACATTCGAGGGGCTACCGGTGAACAGGATGCCGTCGAAAGACTCCAGCCACTCCTGCAGGTAGCGATCCCCCAGCGCCGGGACCAGGACCGGCACCGCATCGGCCGCCTGGGCGACCGCCGCGATGTATTTTTCACCGACGCAATGGAACCAGTGCGTAGCCAATAGTCGGCGATCGGCTGGAATCCCGATGACTGGCTTGCGCATAGGCTTCTGTTAATTTTTTTGAACGGCCACCGGTATGGCGACCCGTTCGACCGGGCCTATTGTCTCACAAACAGGGGGTCCGGCGCCCCTTGATCCGGAACGGGAAATTGGCCTCGGTTCGGCCTGTTTTGGGCCTCGGACCCGTTATGTTGCAGTGCATAATCCTTGCCCGTGGTGAGGCCCGCTGGTTATCCTGCCGCGCGGCCAAATCAGGCCCGCGCCACAAAATCCTAGACGCCAGGTGCGCCATGGCCCTGTTCCGCGACGACTATTCGAATGCCGAGGCCTTCCTGGCCGCACGACCCGCGATCAAGGTCGTGGACCTGTTGCTGCCGGATCTCTGTGGCGTGCTGCGCGGCAAGCGCGTGGATCTCGCCGACCTGCCGGGCATCTACCAGCGCGGCATGTTCCTGCCCGGATCGATGTTCGCGCTCGATGTACTGGGCGGCACGATCCAGTCAACCGGTCTCGGTTTTGACGAGGGCGATGCCGACCGGCCCTGCCTCCCGGTTCCGGGCAGCCTGTTTGCATCGCCATGGCTCGGCCCCGGTGTCGCGCAATTGCAGGTGCAGATGCTGGACCAAGACGGCCAACCCTTCTTCGGCGACCCACGCCACCTGCTCGACACCGTGCTCGAACGCTTTGCCAAACGCGGTTGGCAGCCGGTCGTTGCGATTGAACTCGAGTTCTATTTCGTCGATCCCGAACGCACGCCGGATGGCCACGCTCAGCCGCCGCGGTCGCGCCTGACGGGACGGCGCGAGCACCGCACGCAGATCAATTCGATGGCGGATCTGGATTCCGTCTCCGACATCCTGTCGGAAATCGCGGCCACCTGCAGTGAGCAGGACGTACCAACGGGAACAGCACTTGCCGAGTACGGCCCAAGCCAGTGGGAAGTCAATCTGCGCCACGTCGCCGATGCGCGTCTCGCCTGCGACCAGGCGATCCGCTTCAAGCGCATCGTCAAGGGCGTCGCCCTGCGCAACGGCCTCGAAGCCACTTTTATGGCGAAGCCCTACGGCGACATGGCCGGCAGCGGCATGCACATCCACATCAGCGTGCAGGATGAGGCCGGTCAGAATATCTTTGCCTCCGCCGATACGCTGGGCAACGATTTGTTGAAGCAGGCGGCAGCGGGATTGGTCGCGACGATGGCGGACGGCATGGCGGTCTTTGCGCCGAATGCCAACAGTTATCGTCGCTTGAAGCCTGAATCCTACGTGCCGATGCATGCGACCTGGGGTTACAACAACCGCGGCGTCGCGGTGCGCGTGCCAGTCTCCGGTCCCGAAGACCGACGTGTCGAGCACCGCGTGTCGGGCGCCGATGCGAATCCCTACCTGGTCGCGGCGCTGGTACTGGCCGGCATGCTGCACGGCATTGAGAAGAAACTCGCCGCGCCCGCGGCCCTCACCGGGAATGCCTACACGCAAAGGCTTCAGGCACCGCGCTTGCCGGGCGACTGGCCGACCGCGCTGGCACGCTTTGGCGCGAGCGGTTTCCTGCGCGAGTATCTCGGTGATCGCTTTGTCAGACTCTACGAATTGACCCGCCGCGGTGAAATGCAGGATTTCAATTCGCGATTGTCCGCACTCGATTTCGCCTGGTACCTCGAGCCCGTGTGATCCAGCAGCCCGCAATCAGCTGGTACGAAGCGACCGCATTGCGGCAGCCCGCCTCGTCCGCACTCGCCGGCGATATCGATGCGGATGTGTGCGTGGTCGGCGCCGGCATAGCAGGCTGCTCGACCGCACTGCATCTGGCAGAGCGCGGCTATCGCGTCGTGCTGCTTGAAGCCGAGCAGGTCGGTTTTGGCGCCTCGGGGCGATCGGGTGGGCAGCTCATCCCCGGTTACGCCAGCGGCCAGGCCAAGCTCGCGGCGCAGATTGGCAGGGCCGATGCGCGGCGGCTGTGGGATTTCACGATCGAAGGAATTGACCTGGTGCGGGAACGCGTGCAACGGCACGCCATCGATTGCGATCTCAACTGGGGTCATATGCAGGTCGCCCTCAAGCCACGCCAGCGCGATGAATTGAAGGAGTGGCAGCGAGAGCAGGAAGATGACTTCGGCTACCGTTCGCTGCGCATTCTTGAGCGGGACGAACTGGCGAGCTGGATCGCGAGTAAGCGTTACATCGCGGGGCTGCTGGACAACCGGTCAGGACACCTTCATCCGCTGAAATTTACTCTAGGCCTCGCGGCGGCGGCGCAGGCCACGGGTGTTCGCCTGCACGAAAACAGCCGCGTCACCTCCATTGAACGCGGCACGACTGTCACCGTGCGCACCGCCGGCGGCCGCGTGCGGGCGAAGCATGTCGCGCTTTGCGGCAACATCGGACATCGCGTGTTTGCACCTGCACTCGCGCGCAAGACCATTGGAGTTGCGTCCTATATGGTCGCGACCCAGCCACTCGGTGCCGACCGTGCAAAGGCCCTGCTCCGCGACAACATCGCGGTCGCGGATATCAACTGGATCATCGACTACTACCGGCTCTCCGCAGATTACCGGTTGCTGTTCGGCGGCCGCGTGAGCTATTCTGGAATTGATCCAATTGGTACGACGCGCGCGACGCGCCAGCGCATGCTGAACGTGTTTCCACAACTGTCAGACACCGGGATCGAGTATTCCTGGGGCGGCATCATCGACATTTCGATGAACCGCGCGCCGCATTTCGGGCGGCTGGAGCCG
>JANNTO010000359.1:0-7443 GCA_031403675.1 Gammaproteobacteria bacterium
TGTAGTAGCCGTCTGTGAACGGCAGGAGCTTCGACCAGTACTCTTTGACGTAGTCCGTGTGCCGCTTTCCGTCGGCGCCGAGATCCCAGGACACGAGGGCGAATATTTCGACGGTGGACCGGCGATGCGGGAACGCCGTCGCATCCGCCGCAACGCGGCCGATGGCGCCGCCGGCATGCTGGGTAAAGAAGGCAGTGCCTCGTGCGGGGTCCGGCTGGAATCCGTCGAGGATGGCGTCGACCAGGCCCGCGGGGTAGCCGACGATGAAGCCGGACTTGAGGTATTCGCCATTGTTCCGGGCGTCGGTCGTGTCCCAGCTGCGCTGGATCGCGACGTAATCCTGCGCCCTGATCGTGTCCTCGATCGGCTTGCCGAGCTTGCGCAATGGCGCAAACACGCGCTCGGCATCGGCGGCCGGCCCGGAATACGTCGTCTGGATCGTGAACTTCCCGGGCTCGTTGCCCGTGGGCGCGTCCATGTAGGCGTCGACATACATCTCTTCGGGTGCGCTGTGGCTGTACTCGCCGTAGAACTCCAGCAGCTCGCGGGCCCTCTCGATCGGAAATACCACATCGCCGCCGATGATCTGCCGCTGCATCGGGTGCAGGCCGAACTCGAAGCCCGTCACGATGCCATAGTTGCCGCCGCCGCCACGCACCGCCCAGTACAAGTCGGAATTCTCCTCAGCGCTGGCATGGCGGAGCTGGCCGTCCGCGGTGACGATATCCACGGACTTCACATTGTCGAGCGCGAGACCGAAGCGTCGCGCGAGGCGCCCAAATCCGCCGCCGAGCGTGAGGCCGCCAACCCCGGTGTGAGACACGGTGCCGGCCGTCGTCACGAGACCGTGCGCCATCGTCTCGTGATCCAGGTCCCCCAACAGGCTGCCGCCTTCGACGTACGCCCGACGCGCGGCTGGGTCGACTCGCACACCGCGGAGCCGCGACAGGTCGATTTGTATGCCACCGTCGCAGGTGGACTTGCCCGAAAAACTGTGGCCACCGCACTTCACGGCCACGAGCAGCTCGCGCTCGCGCGCAAAAGTGACCGCGCTTCGGACATCCGCGGCGCCGGTCGGCTGCACGACGAGCGCAGGGTGCTTGTCGAATTGAGGGTGAAGGATTCGGCGCGCCGCGTCGTAGCCCGGATCTCCCGCGAGCAGGAGCGGCCCGCGCAGGCTCGACTTGAGTTCGGCGACCGCCGCCTGCTCAATGACCGTCGCTGTACCGTCGAGCTTGACCGCCGCGAGGCCGCCCGCCGCCTGCGAGGCCGCCTGGTCAAGCGCAAACAGCCGCGGAGTCGGCAGTGCATAGGCGACTGCGGCAGCCAGCGAGGAGTGGAAGAAACGACGGCGGTTCATCATGTGCCTGCCCCTTCTAACGCGGCACTCTGTTACCAAAGACGTAAATTGGCAAGCCGTGCGGGAAATCGCTTAGCGTTTCCCTAGTCTTCCTCGCGCTTGCGCCCATGCAGCATCGACGCGGGTAAGTTCTCCCGGTGCCGGATGGACGTGACGACGACGCCCAGAATGTGCAGCGCGACGAACAGGAAGAGGATGTTGGACAGCGTCTCGTGAAGATCCTCGACCCAGCCGACGCCCCAGAAACGGTCGGTTGCATAGAGCCAGCCCGTGAAGCCCACGAGCGCCACCAGTAACAGGAGTGCGATCACCATCCACCCGCCGAGCGGATTGTGCCCGATGAAACGCGCCTCCCGCCCCGAAAAGACCGTGCGCGCATAGGCGGCGGTGACGGAAGCCGGTGCGACGAAATCCGCGAAGCGCGCATGGCCAGAACCGGCAAATCCCCAGGCGGTGCGCGCCGCGACGATCGCGAGTGTGGCGTACCCCAACCATTCGTGCCAGCTGCCGGGGCTATGGCGTGTGAGCCATGCCGCTACAACCGTCAGGACGAGCGTCCAGTGCAGGATCCGCACCGGGACGTCCCACACTGGAATCGTGCGGCGCAACTGCGGGTTGCCTGCGTTCACTACTTGGCGGTCTTCACGCGCTCCAGGGTAACCGGATGGAAATAGGCCTCGACGCGTTCGCGCTTTTCATCCAGCGCGTACACCTCGTAGCATCCACCGTCGATCTTGATGTTGCGCACTTCCCAGCCCTTCTTCTTCAACATCGCGGTCAGCTTCTCCTGCGGCTGCCAGGTGTCCGGCGATCCCGAGTCGCAGGTGGCGAGACCCGTCGCGCTCGCGACAGGCGCGTGCATCGTCACGATCGCTGCCGCGATCAGTGTTGCTGCCGACAATCTGCATGCCATGGCTCTCATCCTCGAGTGACGTGACGATGACTTCATAGCAGACGCGCGCGACCGCGTGTAGGGTGTGCGAATGCATATTTTCCCGTGGCCCGCGTGCGATGAATTCGGACCCGTGCGAGGCACTTCGTCGGGCCAGCTTCTGGTATGAAATGTGGTTTACAGCGCGGTGACAGGAGCGGGCCGACTTGACCAGTCCGGCGGACATCTTCGCACCGAAGAGCGACGAGCAGGTCCTGCGCTTGGTGCTCGAGCATCCGCTGGCCTGGGTCGTTTCTCTCGATACCAGTGGATTTCGGGCGACACCGCTGCCACTGCGCCCGCGCGTCGGCGGTGACGGCCGCATCGAAGCGCTCGAGGGGCACATGGGGCGCTCCAACCCGCTCTGCGCGGCATTGCAGCGCGATGCGCGCGCACTCATTTTGTTCAGCGGCCCGCAGGGCTACATTTCTCCGTCCTGGGTGAGCAATCGCACCTGGGCCCCGACCTGGAACTACACGGTCGTGCAGTTCCTCGCGACGATCACCTTTGACGAAACGCCGGCGCGCCTTGACGCGCACCTGCACGACCTGGCGGAAGCGATGGAGCGCGGACGCCCCGGCGCCTGGCACCCGTCGGAGATGGGCGCGCGCTACGAGACGCTCAGGCGGATGATCATTCCGTTCGAGGCCAAGGTCGTGGAGCAACGCGCCAAGTTCAAGCTCGGCCAGGACGAACGCGACGCGGTGTTCGGCGATATCACCGCGGCGCTCGGCCGGACGGGAGCAGACGAGCTGCTCGCGTGGATGCGGGAGCTGAACCCGAACCGCTGAGCGCGGTTCTCAGTGATGCTGGTCGGGCGGCTTCGCGCCAGGGATCGAGGCGAAGTACTGGGTCGGCGCGGAGCCGAACGCGCGCCGGAACATCGCCGTGAAGGCGCTCGGACTGTTGTAGCCGACGTCAAAGGCCACCGTCGTAACGGGCTGGCCGACGGCAAGCCGCGACAGCGCTTCCATCAGCCGTACGTTCTGCCTCCAGGTGGCAAAGCTGACGCCGGTCTCGCGGCGGAACGTGCGCGTAAACGTGCGCCGTCCCATTCCCGCGATGTCCGCCCAGCCGTCGAGCGGCTCGTGCTGCCCGGGGTCGCGCAGGATCGCAGTGCAGACATTGACCAGGCGCGGATCCTGCGGCATCGGTACGTCGAGAGGTATCGCCGGCATCGCGATGAGTTCGGTCATCAGCAGATTCATCACGCGGCCGTCACGGCTTTCAACGTCGTACTCGACCGGTATGCGGCAGGCCTCGATGATGAGTTCGCGCAGCAAGGAGGACACTTCGATCACGCGGCACGTCGCGGGCAGGTCGGGAAAAGCGGCCGGATCGATATACAGCGTGCGCAGCGACACATGACCGCGCATGTGCGCTTCATGCTCGACACCCGCAGGCACCCACACGGCGCGCTGCGGCGGGACCACGAAACTTGCCTGGTCGGTGATGACGACCGTCACACCCGCACAGGCGTAGATCAACTGCGCCCGCTTGTGATGATGATGTGGGTCGTGATGACCGGGTTCGTATTCGTCCGCAAGCGCGGCGATCGGACGCGGAATGTCCTGATAGTCGGCGCCTTTGGTGCTACGGCCCATGCACCTAGCCTAAGCTGGCCCGCTCGCGATGACAAATGATCGCCTGGCGACGGCAACCGGCCATGTCCAACCCGAGGATGCGGTCATGGACCACGCGCGCGGGGAAGTGAATTCCGCTGGCGGGAGCGACCTGGACCCGGATGTCCGGCGCTTCATCCGCACCGTTACCGCGTCGGTCGCGCGTTATCCGGAGTTCAACAGCGCTCCCTTCCCGCAGGTGCGTCGCTGGGCAGAGGAGATCCGGGCCCCCTGGGTACTGGGCGGACCCGCGATGCTGGAAACGCTGAACCTGGCGGCGCCGACGCGGCACGGCAACGTGCGTGTGCGCATCCATCGCCCGGAGCTCGAAGAGCTGCCCGGCCTCATTTACCTGCATGGCGGCGGCTGGACGCTGTTCAGCATCGATACCCACGATCGGGTGATGCGCGAATACGCGGCACGCGCCCGGTGCTGCGTGATCGGCGTGGACTACGCGCTGTCGCCCGAGCACCGGTTTCCGGTCGCGCTCGAGCAGGTCGTCGACGTCGTGAGCTGGCTGGTGGAGCAGAGCCGTGCGCTGGGCATCGACGCGAAGCGACTCGCAATCGGCGGCGATTCGGCCGGCGCCAACCTGAGCGTGGCGGCCTGCCTGCTGCGCCGCGACCAGGCGTCGGTCCCGCCGTTGTTTGCCATGCTGCTCAACTATGGAGCCTTTCTCGCGCACTGTTCCGCGGACGCCTGCCGGCGCTATGGCGGACCGGAATACATGCTGGGCTGCGAGGAGATGAGTCAGTACTGGCGCAATTACATGCAGAGCGACGAGGACGCAGAGAACCCGCTCGTCTGCCCGCTACTGGCAACGCTTGGCGGTTTGCCGCCCGCATTCCTCTCGATTGCCGAATGCGACGTCCTGGCCGAGCAGAACATCGAGATGGCACGTCGGTTGCAGGATGCGGGCGTGCCAGCGCACAGCGTCGTCTATCCCGGCGCGTCGCACAGTTTCATCGAGGCCATGTCGATTGCCGCGGTCAGCAACCAGGCCCTGGCGGATGCTTCCGCGTGGCTCGGGCAGCTATTTCTCCGTGCCGGTCCGGGGACCGCCGCCCATGGCATGGCCTGAACGCGACGGTTTGCGTCCCTGGCGCGAATGCGCAGGGTGCGGCGGGGACTAGATTGCATAGCAAGGGGGACAACGCCATGGATTCCAGACGCTCTTTGACCTTCCTGATCGGTGCCGTATTAGCGGGACCTGGAATCGCTCAGGCTCAGGACGAGCTCAGCGCGGTCGTCGTCACTGCGCCACGATACGTGTCGACCGAAGGCAACTCCGCCTCCAAGTCGGACATCCCGCTGGTGGAATTGCCGCAGTCGGTCAGCGTCGTCTCGCGCGACATGATCGACCTGCTCAATTGGACCAGCCTCAACGAGTCCGTGCGCTATTCGGCGGGCGCAACCGGCGAGGCCTTCGGGCCCGACGAGCGCTATGACTGGCTCCAGATACGTGGCTTCGACCCGGTGCAGTTCATCGACGGCGTGCAGGCGCCGATCGGCTCGGTCAACAACACGGGCACAGATCTCTACGGGTCCGAGGCCGTCGAGATTCTGAAAGGGCCGGCCGCGGTGCTCTACGGCCAGTCGCCGCCCGGAGGCATCGTGAACATGGTGAGCCGCCGCCCGCGAGACGAGTTCGGTGGCGAGCTCGAATTACAGGCCGGCGAGAACAACATGTGGCAGGTCGCCGGCGATTTCACCGGACCCCTCAGCGACCGGACCAGCGGACGCATCACCGCGCTCTACCGCGACCGCGAGACGCAGGTCGACTTTCTGACCTCAAAGCGGCTGTTCATTTCGCCCGCCTTTACGTTCAAGATCAGCGACGACACGGAACTGACGCTGCTCGCCAACTACCAGGACGACGATCTCGAGAACCAGAGTACGGGCTTCCTGCCCATATACGGTACCGCGCTGCCCAACCCGCTCGGCACCGTGCCGGTCGGCAGGAACCTCGGCGAGACGGGCTATAACTTCTTCAAGCGGAAGCAGTGGAGCGCGGGCTACGACTTCACGCACCGCTTCAGCGACACCTTCAGGATCCAGCAGAATTTTAAGTACTTCGACGTCAAGGTCGATTCGCGGGCAGTGTTCGGCGCGGGGCTCGTCGATAACGACTTCAATGGCGTGCCGGACGACTTCCGTACGGTCAACCGCTTCGACTTTCCGTTCAACGAGCGGATCGATTCGATGTCCGTGGACACGCGCGCCTACCTTGATCTCGGCACCGGCAGCGTCGAGCAGTCGCTGCTGTTCGGCGTGGACTACCGCAAGTACGACGGTTTCTCCGAATTCGGCTTCGGAGTGGCCCCGGCCATCGACCTGTTCAACCCGGTGTACAACGCGGTCATCCCGCCGGCGACGCTCTTCCCGTTCATCAACGAGACCCGCGACCAGGTCGGCGTCTACTTCCAGGACCAGATCAAGTTCGGAAACTTCATCGTGACGCTGAATGCCCGAAATGACTCGGTCGAGCGCAGCCCGGCGGGCGGCGGCTCCTCCCAGGACGACGAGGAGTTCACCTACCGCGTCGGCGCCAACTACGTGTTCGACAACGGCTTCGCGCCGTATATCCAGACGGCCACGTCGTTCCAGCCCGTGAGCGGAGGGACCTTCGGCGGCGTGCCGTTTAAGCCGACCACCGGCGACCAGATCGAGGCCGGCATCAAGTACGACGGCCGCAACCTGGGTTCCGGCGTGCGGCTGTTCGGCTCGCTCGCGGCCTATGAGATCGTGCAGAAAAATGTACTGACACCGGATCCGGTCAACCTGTTCTTCAGCGTGCAGGCGGGCGAAGTGGAGGTGAAGGGCATCGAGCTCGAATTGGCGGCGCGCATCCGCGAACGTATGACCTTCAACCTCGCCTTCACCAGCATCGACACCGAGATCACGAAGACCTCGGGCAGCGACCTCGGCAACGAGCTCGTGGCGGTTCCCGACATGCTGGTCTCGGCGCTGGCCGACTACACGTTCCAGGAAGGCCAGATGGCCGGGTTTGGGTTCGGGCTGGGCTTGCGCCATCGCGGTTCGATGTTCGGCGACGGCGCCAACGCGTTCGAGAGCGATTCCGTGACGATGTACGACGCGATTCTGCATTACGATACCGAGAAGTGGCGGGTCGCGGTGAACGCCAGTAATTTCACCGACGAAATCTTCGTGGATCGATGCAGCAGCACGTCGAATTGCTTCTACGGAACGCGGCGTCTGGTGACGGGCAGCGTGACGCGCAAGTTCTGATCGCCACGACCGTGCGGGCGATAAGGGCGACGCTGCTGATCTTCAGCCTCGCGCTCTGCGGCGAGGCCGGCGCGCAGCCGGTCGCCCCGCTGCCATTCGATCGCATCCTGCGCTACGACGAACTGACCACGCTCCTGCACCAGTGGGCAGGCGCACGCCCGAATCTCGTGAAGCTCGAAAGCATCGGCACGACGCCGCAGGGCCGCCCGATCTGGTTTCTTGCGTTGACCAACGACGCAACCGGGCCGGCGCAGGAAAAGCCCGCGTTGGTCGTCGACGGC
>JANNTO010000360.1:0-6346 GCA_031403675.1 Gammaproteobacteria bacterium
ATCGTTTGCATCGGTGCCGGACTGTGGGGGCTGCATATGGCATTCACGCAGGGCCTGCTGTCGAAACGGGTCGCGGATATCGCTCCCACGGACCTGCTCGGCACAGCTTTCGGGATATTCAATCTGGTGAGTGGCGTCGCGCTGCTGCTCGCCAGCGTCATTGCGGGCCTGCTATGGAGCACTTTCGGAGCATCGTTCGCGTTTCTGGCAGGCGCGGCCTTCGCGACCGTGGCGGCCATCGGCCTGTTAGCCGACGCGGGCAGTAATAAACCTTGAGTACATGTAGTTGATGATCAGGAAATTCAGCAGCTTTACGACTCGTGCAGCGGCCGCGCCTCTCCCATCCGGTAGGTCGCCTTGATCTCGTGCGTCACGGTGTCCCGCAGCACGTTGAACCACTGACCGCAGCCATGGGTGTGGCACCAGCGCTCGGCGTGCTCGCCCTGCGGATTCGAGCGGAAAAACAGGTATTGCGCCCATTCCCCGGCACTGCACTTTGCCGGCGGCCGTGAAATGTGTGCCTCCCCACCGTAGCTGAACTCCGGCTCGTCACGCAGGCCGCAGTGCGGGCATTCGATCCTGAGCATGCTTTATGATTCCACCGGATCCACCGATGCAACGCTATTCATTCTTGACTCTCGCCCGGCATGCGGTCAACGGCCATCGCGACACGCCGCGCGTGCTGCGCCAGCCCACGCTGAAACCCGCCTATGACGCCGTGATCATCGGCGGCGGTGGTCATGGTCTCGCGACCGCCTATTTCCTTGCGAAAGAGCATGGCATGCGGCGCATCGCCGTGCTCGAGAAGGGTGCTATCGGTCATGGCAACTCCGGCCGCAACACACAGGTTGTGCGGTCCGATTACTTCCACCTGGTCAGTTCGAAGTTCTTCGAGCGCTCGTTGCGGCTCTACGAGGGCCTGAGCCGCGAACTCAACTACAACATCATGCTGAGCCAGCGCGGCAAGATCGAGCTCGCCCACAGCCCGCATGAAATGGAATCGCTGCGCCGTTCGGTCAATGCGATCCGCATGAATGGCGTGGATGCGGAAATGCTGTCGCTGGACGAGCTGCGGCGCGCAGAGCCGATGCTGAACATCAACTGCCGCTACCCGGTCGAGGGCGCGGCCGTGCAGTGGCGCGGCGGTATCTCGCGTCATGACGCGGTGGTCTGGGCCTTCGCGCGTGCGGCGAGCGCACTGGGTGTGGACATCGTGCAGGGTTGCGAGGTCACGGGTTTCTCTATCGAGGGCAGCCGCGTGACCGGCGTCGAAACGAATATGGGCCCGGTCGCGGCGCCACAGGTCTGTCTCGCAGTGGCCGGGCATTCGAGCGCGCTCGCACGCAAGGCCGGCGTCCTGCTGCCGATTCACAGCACGGCGCTGCAGGCGATGGTGACGGAGCCGGTCAAGCCGCTGGTGAACACGGTGCTGAGCTCGGCCACCATTCATGTCTACGTCAGTCAGACTGATCGCGGTGAAGTCGTGATCGGCGGCGGTGCGGACGTCTTTCATTCTTATGCGCAGCGTGGCGGCCTGCCGATGCTCGAGGCGAATGCGCAGAGCGCCGTCGAACTCTTGCCCTGCCTGGGCAGGTTGCGCGTGATGCGCCAGTGGGCCGGCATCGTGGACATCTCGCCCGACACGAGCCCAGTGATGGGCCTTACGCCGGTATCGGGACTGTTCGTCAGTGCCGGCTGGGGCACCGGCGGCTACAAGGCAATTCCCGCGGGTGGCGAGACCATGGCCTGGACCATCGCGAACCGAAAGCCGCATGCATTGATTACCGCCTTCGGTCTCGACCGGTTCACCACGGGCGCACTCGTGGACGAAGGCGCCGCCTCCGGGGTCGCACACTGATGGGCTATCGCCTCGACAGTGGCGGCCACATCGACCGATCGCAGCCGGTCCAGGTCCGCTGGAACGGCCGGCTGCTTGGCGCATTCGCCGGCGACACCATCGCCTCCGCGCTGCTCGCCAACGATGTACACATTGCCGGCCGCAGCATGAAGTTCCATCGGCCACGCGGCATTCTGTCTGCCGGTGTCGAAGAACCCAATGCGCTGGTGACACTCGGACGCGGTGCCGAACTCGAGCCGTCGGCACGCGCGACCATGATCCCGGTGCGTGAGGGACTCGAAGTGCGCGCGCAGAATGCCTGGCCCGGGCTGCGGTTCGATCTCGGCCGCGTATTCGACTGGACCGCGCGACTCTGGCCCGCAGGCTTCTACCACAAGACCTTCAAATGGCCGTCGTGGCATTTCTATGAGCCGTGGATCCGGCGTGCCGCGGGTATCGCGAGGCCGCCCCGGCTGCCGGACCCGGCGCGATATGACGCGGTCAATGCCCATTGCGATCTGCTGGTGGTCGGTGGCGGACCGGCCGGGCTGCAGGCCGCGCAGATTGCCGCGCGCGCCGGGCTCGCCGTCCTGCTCGTGGAACAGGATTTTGAGTGCGGCGGGCAACTGATCGGCGCGAACGTGTTGATCAACGACGCGCCGCCGGCGGTCTGGTTCGCAAGCGTCATCGGCGAGCTCGCGGCATCGAGAAACGTCACGCTGCTGACCGGCACCACGGCTTTCGGCCTTTATGACCACGGCACTGCCGGGCTGCTGCAGCGGCGCGATTTGCATCACGCCAACCCAACGATCCGGCAACGCTACTGGCGCGTACATGCCAGGCAGACACTGATTGCGACCGGTGCGATCGAGCAACCGCTGGTGTTCGAGCACAACGACCTGCCGGGCATTCTGCTCGCAGGCGCCGTCCGCCAGTATGCGAACCGCTATGCCGTTGCCGCGGGCCGGCGGGTCGCATTTGCGACCAACAACGACTCTGCCTATCTCGCGGCGCTCGATCTCACCATCCTGGGTGTCCAGGTGCCGCTCCTGCTCGACAGCCGCCCGGTCGGTCCGAAGGTACTTGCCGATGCATTGCGCGCGCGAGGTGTCGAAGTTCAGAACGATGCAGTAGTCATGAGCGCCACCGGTCGCCGGTCGCTGCGTCGCCTGCGCATCGGCACGCTTGCCAGCAATGGCACGATCATTGACACGCGCATTGTGGACTGCGATGTGCTCGGCATGTCGGGCGGCTGGGCGCCGACCGTTCACCTCTACTCGCAGGCGCGCGGCGCGCTCGCCTTCGATGACGCACGCCAGTGCTTCGTGCCGCGTGATCCCGCGACGCCGCTGCTCTGCGCCGGTGCGGCGACGGGTTGCGCCACGCTCGGCGAGAGTTTCTCCGATGCATTCCGCGCCGCACGACTCGTGCTTGAACGCGCCGGAGCGCCGGCCGCCGAGCTGGTCAGGCTGCCGGTCGTCGAGGAGGCGCCGGTCTCTGCCGCCGTCGGCGATGTGCGCCGCACACCCTGCGGTCGCACCCGCCGCCAGTGGCTCGATTTCCAGCACGACGTGACGGTTGCGGATGCGGAGCTGGCACTCGCCGAGGGTTATCAACACATCGAACATCTGAAACGCTACACGACCGCAGGCATGGCGGTTGACCAGGGCAAGACCAGCAACCTGAATACCCTGTTGACGGTTGCGGAACTCACGGACCGCAAGCCCTCTGCGGTCGGCACGACCACCTATCGCCCGCCCTATACCCCGGTCACGCTCGGCGCGCTCGCTGCCAGACAAACCGGTCCGCGCTATGCGCCGCGCCGATTGTTGCCCGCGCATGCCGAACACGAGGCGCTGGGCGCGCACTGGTGGGAAGCCGGCGGCTGGATGCGGCCGGCCTGCTATCCGCGCGCGGGTGAATCGATGCACCAGGCCGTGCACAGGGAAACACTCGCGGTCCGAACCGCTGCGGGCATATTCGACGCCTCGTCGCTCGGCAAGATTGAAGTCAGCGGCGCCGATGCCGCGCGCTTCCTCGATTTCTTCTACATCAATAATGTGTTGACGCTCGAGATCGGCCGCCTGCGCTACGGACTGATGCTAAACGAAAGCGGCGTCATCATTGACGACGGCACCATCGCCCGACTCGCGGCCGAACGCTACCTGATCACGACCACGAGCGGCGGTGCCGGCCGCATTGCGCGATGGCTTGAGGAATGGCGGCAGTGCGAGTGGCCGGATTACAAGGTGTTCGTCACGCCGGTCACGACGCAGTGGGCAACGATTGCCCTCGCCGGTCCGCGTGCACGCGACGTACTGGCGCGGTTTGCGACCGACATCGCGCTCGACAACGAAGCGTTTCCGCACATGAGCGTGCGCGAAGGCCGGCTGGCAGGTGTTGCGACACGATTGTACCGGGTCAGTTTTTCTGGCGAGCTTGGCTACGAAATCAACGTGCCCGCGTGTTATGGACCCGCGTTATGGCACGAACTCCTGAGCGCCGGCGCTGAACTCGGCGTCACGCCCTATGGCGTCGAGACCTTGTTGCTGCTGCGGCTCGAAAAAGGCTTCCTGGATGTCGGTGTGGACACCGACGGTACGACCGCGCCGGCCGATGTCGGCTTTGGCGCAATCGCGGCGCGAAAGAAGGCCGCTTTCGCCGGCAAGCGTTCATTGGGGCGCAGCGACAATCGGCGCGCCGACCGTATGCAGCTGGTCGGGCTTTCCGCTGACGATGCGACCGTGCTGGTATCCGGCGCGCACCTGCGCCTGCCCGGAACGAGCGAAGGCAGCGACGGCTGGGTGACCTCCGCCGGTGTTTCACCCACGCTCGGACGTCCCATCGCACTCGCGCTGCTGCGCGGCGGTCGCGCGCGACTGGGCGAATCGGTCGTGGTTCACGATCTCGGCCGGCAATGCACGGCCACAGTCGTGAAACCGGCGTTCTATGACCCGGAGGGGACGCGACTCCATGACTGAGAAGATCGCCGCCCTCGTGGCGCAGTCGTCGATGTCATCAAGCGGTCGCGTGCTGGGCGATGCGTTACGACTCATCGTATTGCCGTCGCGCACCGTCATTCAACTGCGTCTCGCAACCCACACGCCCAGGGCGATCGCGACGATCCGCATCGCCGGCCGGACCGTGCCGGAGGCAATGAACACCTGGAGCGGCGACGATCCGGTGATCTGTCATGTCGCACCGGATGCCTGGCTATTGCTCTCCTCGCGGCATGAAGCCGCAGATCTGCTGGATGCAATCCGCAGCGCCTGCGGAAAGAGGTTCTGCGCAATCACCGACCTGTCCGATGCCTATGTGACGCTCGCGCTCGACGGTCCGGGTGCCGTCGGCATACTGATGCGCGGCTGCGGGCTTGATCTTGCACCGACTGCATTCGGCCTGAATGCCTGCGCACGCACGCGGCTCGCGCAGTTGCCGGTTATCGTGCGTCGTACGTCCAACGAACGCTTCGAATGCGTCGTCGATCGCTCGACTGCGCAGTATCTTTTTGACTGGGTGGAGGACGCCGCGGCCGGTCTCGACTAGGATTGCAGTCGCGTCACTGGAGGAATCATGGAGATACCTACCTCGCTCTTCTTGGTCTGTTTCGCTGCCTTCGTCGGGTATTTTCTGTTTCGAGTCTTCAAGTACGGCGGCCTGCGCGGTGCGCTATTTGGTTCAGCTATTGCCAGGACGGTTGGCGAACTGGAGCTGGGCCGGGTTTCTGGCGCAACACATACGCTGCGCGTGCACGTCCTGGAGAATGGGAAAATCGTTCTTGAGCTGAAATCCCGCACCATGCTGAGCGCTTCGCTCCATGGCTATCCGATGACTACCGACAACGCGGGGCAACTCGTCGCTCTGCTCCAGCAAGCCCGGTCGTGAGTGCTCACTCCAATGCAGGCAGATTGCAGCGCTATCTGGTGCTGCCGGCAATCGCACTGGCCATGCCGGCCGGAATCATGCTGGCCACTGTGGTCCTGTTCTGGACCTTTCCGCTCAGTTCGCTGGTCGCGTTGCTGCTGGGAGTGACTCTTGGCGTTCTGCTGGAAAAATACTCCACTCAAATGCTGGCGATCTGTGCCGTGCCGAGCATCGCGTGCATCGCCTGGCTCTACTTCTTCCCGCTCAGCGATCTGGGTTATGGGCCGGCATTGACTCAATTCATCATCCTGAATCTTGTCGTGTTCCTGACAACCTTGATCGCCATCCGCTGGAAGCAGGGCGGATTTCGGCTCCGGGATCGTCATGCCCCGCGTTGAAATCAAGGCACTCGGCAACTCCCCGAAGGTTCTCGAGTCCCTCTGCGATATCCTGATCGAGACGGTCGCGAACGGCGGCTCCGTCAGCTTCATGCATCCGCTCGAGCGCCAGGTAGCAAGGTCATTCTGGGACGGCTCGTTGGCTGCGGCAGCGCGCGGCGAGCGCATCGTGCTCGGCGCATGGGACGGCGCGGTCCTGGCAGGCACCGTTACCCTCGTGCTCAACCTGCCGCCGAACCAACCGCAC
>JANNTO010000361.1:0-12678 GCA_031403675.1 Gammaproteobacteria bacterium
GGACGAACGCTCGCAGCACAAGAACCGCGCACGCGCGATGGCGCTGCTGCGCGCACGCCTGCTGGCCGCGGAGCGCGAACGGGCGACATCCGAGCGCGCCCGAACGCGGCGGCTGCAAGTCGGCACCGGCGATCGCTCGGAGCGCATCCGCACCTACAACTTCCCGCAGGGCCGCCTGACTGACCATCGCATCGATCTGACGCTGTACCGGCTCGACGCGATCGTCGACGGCGATCTCGACGAAGTGATCGACGTGCTGGCACGCGAGCATCGGGCGGAAGAACTGGCCGCGCTCGAATGACGCGCGCCGCCGATGCGCTCGTCGCGCTGCGCGAGCGACTCGCGGCGGTATCGCCTTCCGCCGCACTCGATGCCGAATTGCTGCTCGCGCATGTGCTGGGCCAGAACCGCGCTGCCCTCGCCTCCGACCCGGCCCGGGTCCTCAGTCATGCGCAAACGGATGCCTTGTCGTCGCTCATGCGGCGGCGCATCGGCGGCGAGCCGGTCGCTTACCTGATCGGACGCCGGGAATTCTGGTCGCTGGACCTCGAAGTCACGCCGGAGGTACTGGTGCCGCGGCCGGAAAGCGAGTTGCTGGTGCAACTCGCAATCGATGAACTCGCAGCGGTGGCCCGCCCCACGGTGCTCGATCTCGGCACCGGCAGCGGCGCGATCGCGCTCGCACTCGCCCGCGAGCGACCGGATGCCACTGTGACGGCGGTGGATGCGAGCCCGGCCGCGCTTGCTGTTGCCGCCCGCAACGCCGAACGCCTGCATATCTGCAATGTGACTTTCCTCACCGGTTCCTGGTACGGGCCGGTCGGTGCGGCGCAATTCGACGCGATCGTCTCGAATCCGCCCTATGTCGCCGATCAGGATTCCGCACTCGGAGCGCTGGCGTTCGAGCCGCGCCTGGCGCTCGCCGCAGGCGCGGACGGTCTCGATGCGCTGCAGCTGATCTGCGCCGGCGCGCCGGTGAAACTCACCGCGGGCGGCGTGCTGATCGTCGAACATGGCGCGACCCAGGGCGCCGCCGTGCGCGCCCTGATGTCGCAGTCGGGCTTCGAACGGGTTGCAACACACTGCGATCTGGCTGGTCTGGAACGCGCTACCCGAGGCAATTCTGCGCGCCTCGCATTAGAATCGACGTCTGGCCCCGGGGAGTAGCTGCGATGCTCAGATTCGAAACGACGCTCGGCGATTTTACGGTCGCACTGGACGCCGTGTCGGCGCCGATCTCCTGCAAGAATTTCCTGCGCTATGTTGACGATGGTTTCTTCGACGGCAGCATTTTTCATCGCGTGATTCCTGGATTCATGGTCCAGGGCGGCGGTTTCACGGTGGACATGAAGCAGAAGCCGACGCACGAGCCGATCACGAACGAGGCCGACAACGGATTGCGCAACCGTCGCGGCGCACTTGCGATGGCGCGCACCAACGACCTGCACAGCGCCACCGCACAGTTTTTCGTCAATCTGGTCGACAACAACTTCCTCGATCATCGGCCCGGCAGCTACGGTTATGCGGTTTTCGGGCAGATTGCCGGCGGCATCGACGTGATCGACAAAATTGCCGCGGTCAAGACCGGTCGCCGCGGCGGGCACGACGACCTGCCGCTCGAAGCGGTCGTCATCAAGCTCGCACGGCGCGCCAGCGCCGTCTGACGACCCGACCCCACGATGAAACGGCGATCCTGGCCGGCGCGCATCGCGCGGTCGGCGGCGGCCGCGATCCTGTGTGCGGCGCTGCTCTCGGTCGTGGTCGTCGCAATGTTCCGCTGGCTGCCGGTGCCCGCGACGTCCTTCATGCTGCGTGACACCGAACCCGACTGGCAGCACGACTGGGTGCCCTGGTCCGAAATCTCACGGCACGCAGCAATTGCGGTCATCGCGGCCGAAGACCAGAAGTTCCTCGAGCACGATGGCTTCGATTTCGAGGCGATCGACCAGGCCCTGACCGCTGCGCAGCGCGGGCGCCGGCTGCGGGGCGCGAGCACGATCAGCCAGCAGGTCGCGAAAAACCTGTTCCTGTGGTCGGGGCAGAGCTGGCTGCGCAAAGGCCTTGAAGCATGGTTCACGCTGTGGATCGAGCTGCTTTGGCCCAAACAGCGGATTCTCGAGGTGTATCTCAACAGCGCCGAATTCGGCCACGGCGTCTGGGGAGTCGAAGCCGCGAGCCGGCATTTCTTCGGCAAGCCGGCCGCGCGGCTCAACCGCCCCGAGGCAGCGTTGCTCGCGGCCGTGCTGCCGAATCCGAAGCGATTCCGCGTCGCAAACCCGTCGCCCTACGTGCGCCAGCGCCAGAACTGGATCCTGTGGCAGATGCGGATGCTCTCCGGCGCCGGGCTTCTCAAGTCGCTGGATTGAACGCCGCCGCGAGCTGCGCGCGGATCGGCAGGTTGCGGATCCTGACGCCGCAGGCGGCATGGATCGCATTGGTGAGCGCGGGCGCCGCGGTCGGTATGCCCATCTCGCCGCAGCCGGACGGCGATTCGGCCGAATCCACGATCAGCACTTCGACGTCTTTCGGCATCTGCGCCATGGTGGCGAGAGCGTAGCTGTCGAAATTGTTCTGTTCGACGCGCCCATCCCTGATCGTGATCTCCAGATTGAGCGCGGTGGAGAGGCCATCGATGGTCCCGCCCTGCATTTGCGCGCTGATGCCGAGCGGATTGACCGGCTGGCCGCAGTCGATCGCGCAGATTACGCGGTGAATCGTCAGCGCACCCTGCGGCGACACCTCGACCTCGACTGCATGCGCGGCGTAGCCGCCAAAGGTGAAATGCGCGGCCAGACCAAGGCCGCGGCCACGCGGCATCGTCCGCCCCCAACCGATCGCCGTGGCAACGCGTTCGAGTACCGTTCGCAACCGCGCGGTGCTGAACTTCGGGCCGCCATGCTGCGCATAGTCGAATACGCGATCTTCGCCCAGCATCGCGAGCCGCAGCGCGAGTGCATCCTGTCCAGTCGCCACCGCGATCTCGTCGAGGAAGCTTTGCACCACGAAGGCATTCGCCGTATGCGCCGGCGCACGCCAGGAACCGCGCGCGATGCCGCTCTGTACGCTGTGCCATTCGAGCCGGTAGTTCGGCACGAGACGAGCCGGAAAATCGTCCGGATACAGCTCCGCTTCCCACAACCCCTCGGGCGGCACGTTCGCGCGGCGGTAATACTTGGAGGCGCTCGCGAGCCGGTGGGTCCAGCCGGTGACGCGATTCGACGCATCGAGTGTTGCGATCAGTTCGTGATGACCGAATGGCCGGTAGAAATCGTGCTGCAGGTCCTCGTCCCGCGTCCAGACCAGCTTGATCGGCCAGCTGGTCGCCTTGGAAATCAGCGCGGCCTCCGCGACAAAGTCGTTGGTGAGTCGGCGGCCGAATCCACCGCCAACCCGCGTCATTTCGACCGTAATCGCCGGGCGCGGGATACCGGTCGCCAGATTGACCGCGCGCGACGCGCCCGCCGGCTGCTGCAGCGGACCGATCACGCGCGCGCGGTCCGCCATCACATGCACGAATGCATTCTGCGGCTCGAGCGGCGCGTGGCTGACGAACGGCTGGCGGTAGCGCGCCTGGATCGTCCGTGCCGCCCCGGCCCGCGCGGCGGCGAAATCGCCGTCGTCGCGCACGATCTGTCCGGTTCGGGACAACAGTTCGTCACACTGGCGGTCAAGTGCCGCGCTCGATTCCCCGGCGAACGGGCCGCGGGTCCACTCCACCTTGAGTGCTGCCCGGCCCTTCAGCGCTGACCAGGTATCGTCGGCGACGACCGCAATGCCGGTCGCGAGATTCATCGTAATCGGTTCACCGGGTTTTGGTCCGGGCACGACCACGACCGCACGCACGCCGGGTACGGCACGTGCCGCCTGGTCATCGAAACTTGCGATGTCGCCGTCGAAGTACGGGCAGCGCAGCAGCACCGCGGTATAGGCGCCGGGTTCATGCACATCGATGCCGTAGCGCGCCCGGCCGGTTACGATGTCATTTGCATCGACGACGCGCTGTGGCCGCCCGATGATGCGGTACTCATCGCGGCTCTTCATCGGCACCGGCTCGGCCGGCAGCGACAGCAGCGCAGCCGCGGCCACCAGCTCGCCATAGGGCAATCGCCGGCCATCCGCATGCAGCACATGACTATCGCGCGTCGCGACCGAATCGGCAGGAACATTCCAGCGCGTGGCCGCTGCCTGTCGCATCAACCAGCGCGCCTGCGCGCCGATCTGCCGCAGTTCGGCCCATGCGTCGGGGATGCTGGTACTGCCGCCTGCGCCCTGTGATCCGTAGATCCAGCGCGGCTCGGCACCGCTGAAGTCAATGCCGAGTGGCAGCTGCTCAACCGTGACCAGCGCCCAGTCCGCGTCCAGTTCCTCGGCGATGATCATCGGTAGCGAGGTCTTCACGCCCTGCCCGATCTCGGGACTCGGTGCACCGATGAACACGCGGTTGTCAGGTTCGATGCGCAGGTTGATGCCCAATGGATTCGGTGGCGCGACCGGGCCATCCGCCGCAGCGGCGACGCCGAGAACGGTGGGCACCAGCAGCAAGCCACCGGAAGCCGTCAGCGAGACCTGCAGGAATGTGCGACGCGAAACGGCAAGCAACAGCGTGCTCATTTCGACAGCTCGCGCGCCGCGCGGGCGATCGCGCGGCGAATCCGCACATAGGTCCCGCAGCGGCACAGGTTGGTGATCGAATCGATGTCCGCGGGCGCAGGATCCGGATTGCGTTCGAGCAGCGCGACGACCGCCATGATCTGCCCGGCCTGGCAGTAGCCGCACTGGGCGACGTCCTCTTCCAGCCACGCTTTTTGTACCGCGTGCAGGCCGGATCCAGCGAGGCCTTCGATGGTGCGGACCGAACGGCCCGCCACTGCCTTGACCGGCAGCAGGCAGGAGCGCTGCGCGACACCGTCGACCTGCACGGTGCAGGCGCCGCAGAAACCGCCGCCACAGCCAAACTTGGTGCCGGTCAGCCGGGCATGGTCGCGCAGGTACCACAGCAGCGGCATTTCGCCATCCCCTGCGAAATCGCGCTCAACGCCATTGACGGTGAACCGGGTGCTCACGGTGCCGAGAGCATACTCAATCTCCGCTGGAACCGGTTTCGGCTGGCCTCATGCGCCGCCCGGTTCGACGCTCTTCAGGCGGCGTCCGCCTCGGCATCCCGGCCGAGGTTGGGACCGAGCCAACGGCGCGCCTCCGGTACCGGAATCGCCTTGCGGCGGGCGTAGTCTTCGAGCTGGTCGGCGCCGATCGTGCCGACCGCAAAGTAACGCGCTTCCGGATGCGCGAAGTACCAGCCGCTGACCGATGCCGCCGGGTACATCGCATAGGACTCGGTCAGCCGGATGCCGGTCGCCGTTTCCGCATCGAGCAGCTTCCACAACGCGCCCTTCTCCGTGTGATCCGGGCAGGCGGGGTAGCCCGGCGCCGGGCGGATCCCGCGATACTCCTCGCGCACCAGTTGCTCGCTGGTCAGGCTTTCCTCCGGCGTATAACCCCAGAACTCGCGGCGCACGCGCAGGTGCAGGGCTTCAGCCAGCGCCTCGGCGAGCCGATCGGCGAGCGACTTCAGCAGGATTGCCGAGTAATCGTCCTGCGCGGCCTCGAACGCTGCGACGCGGGACTCGATGCCGACTCCCGCGGTCACCGCAAAAGCGCCGAGGTAGTCGGCGACACCCGATTCCCGCGGCGCAATGAAATCCGCGAGACACAACTGCGGCTGGCCGGCGGGCTTTACCTTCTGCTGGCGAAGGTGATGCAGGGTCGCGACCTGCTTGCCGTGCGCGGCATCCTCGAACACCGCAATGTCGTCGCCGGACGCGGCCGCCGGAAAGAATCCAAGCACTGCGCTCGCGGTCAGCCAGCGCTCGCGCACCAGCATCTCGAGCATGGCTTGCGCGTCCTTCCATAGCGCGCTCGCGGCTGCACCGCGCCCCGGGTCCGAAAGGATATCGGGGAACTTACCGGAGAACTCCCAGGCGTTGAAGAACGGCATCCAGTCGATGAATGGCACCAGGTCCTTCAATGGCACCGCCGGCAGCGTCCGCGTGCCAAAAAATCGTGGCACCGGCGGCCGATAGTCGGTCCACGGCAAGGCCAGCTTCCGCGCGCGCGCATCCGCGAGCGCGAGACCTTCCGGACGCCGCTTGCGCCCCGCGTGTTGCTCGCGGCGCTGCGCATGCTCGGTCTTGACGCGCTCGAAGAATGATTCGCGGGCCTCGGCCGTCACCAGGGTCTGGCACACGCCGACCGCGCGTGAGGCGTCCTTGACGTAAACGACGCCGTGCCGGTACTCGGGCTCGATGCGCACGGAGGTATGAGCCGGGGAGGTAGTGGCGCCGCCGATCAGCAGCGGAATCGTGAACCCCTGGCGCTGCATCTCGTGTGCCACGTGCACCATTTCATCCAGCGACGGCGTGATCAGGCCCGACAGGCCGATCATATTCGCGGACTCGGCGCGCGCGGTCTCAAGGATGCGCTCGGCGGGCACCATCACGCCGAGATCCACGACCTCGAAGTTGTTGCACTGGAGCACGACGCCGACGATGTTCTTGCCGATGTCATGCACATCACCCTTGACCGTTGCCATGATGATCTTGCCGTTGCTGGCCCGCGCACCGCCCTGCTCGCGCTCGATGAAGGGCACCAGATGCGCAACCGCGCGTTTCATCACGCGCGCCGACTTGACCACCTGCGGCAGGAACATCTGGCCCGCGCCGAACAGGTCGCCTACGACTTTCATGCCGTCCATCAGCGGCCCTTCGATGACATCGAGCGGGCGCGCGGCCTGTACCCGTGCCGCTTCGACATCGGCAAGGATGAACTCGTCGATGCCCTTGATCAGCGCGTGCTCGATCCGCTTGCCGACCGGCCATTCGCGCCAGGCAAGATCCTCCGCGCGGCGTGTCGTGCCGTCGCCGCGAAAGCGGCTGGCGACCTCGAGCAGCCGCTCGGTCGCATCGGGCCTGCGATTCAGGATCACGTCTTCGCAGCACTCGCGCAGTTCCGGCGCGAGCTCCGCATAGATTCCCAGCTGGCCGGCATTGACGATGCCCATGTCCAGGCCGGCGCGAATCGCGTGATACAGGAATACCGCGTGCATCGCCTCGCGCACCGTGTCGTTGCCGCGGAATGCGAATGAGACGTTGCTGACGCCGCCGCTGGTCTTTGCGCCCGGACAGCGTGCTTTTATCCGTCGCACAGCCTCGATGAACGCAATGCCGTAACCGGCATGCTCCTCGATGCCGGTCGCGACCGCAAAAATGTTGGCGTCGAAGATGATGTCTTCCGGCTCGAAGCCGACCCGGTCAATCAGCAGGTGATAGGCGCGCTCGCAGATCGCGACCTTGCGATCAACGCTGTCGGCCTGGCCCTGCTCGTCGAACGCCATCACCACGACCGCAGCGCCGTAGCGCCGGATGCGTCGCGCGTGATCAAGGAATGGTCCCTCGCCTTCCTTCATCGAGATCGAATTGACGACCCCCTTGCCCTGCAGGCAGCGCAGGCCCGCCTCGATGATCGACCATTTCGACGAGTCGATCATGATCGGCACGCGCGCGATGTCCGGCTCGGATGCGACCAGGTGCAGGAACCGCACCATCGCCGCCTGCGAGTCGAGCATGCCCTCGTCCATGTTGATGTCGATCAGCTGTGCGCCATTCGCCACCTGATCGCGTGCGATCGCGAGTGCCGCAATATAGTCACCTGCCTCGATCAGCTTGCGGAACTTCGCTGAACCGGTGACGTTGGTGCGCTCGCCGACATTGACGAACAACATTTCAGGCTCGAGGTTCAGCGCCTCGAGACCCGACAGACGGCAGCGCCGTGGTGGATTGGCGGGCACCCGTGGCGGCAACCCCGCGACCGCGCGCGCGAGGTGCGCAATGTGCTCGGGCGTCGTGCCGCAGCAGCCGCCGATGATGTTGACCAGCCCGCTCTGCGCCCATTCGCCGAGGTGCTCGGCGGTCTCGCAGGGCTGTTCGTCGTAGTCGCCGAATGCATTCGGCAATCCGGCATTGGGATAGGCGCAGACGTAGCAGTTCGCGATGCGCGCCAGTTCCTCGATATGCGGGCGCAGCTGTTTCGCGCCCAGCGCGCAGTTGAGGCCGACGGCGATCGGCCGCACATGGCGGATCGAATTCCAGAATGCCTCGACCGTCTGACCCGACAACGTACGGCCCGACGCATCGGTGATCGTCCCGGAGACGATCACCGGCAGTTCGACGCCCAGCTCCTCGAACACCTCGCTGATCGCATACAGCGCGGCCTTCGCATTCAATGTATCGAAGATGGTCTCGACGATCAGGAGATCCGCGCCGCCTTCAATCAGTGCGCGGGCCGCCGTGCCATAGGTGGCGCGCAACGCGTCGAAATTGGTATTGCGGTATCCCGGATCGTTGACATCGGGCGACAGCGATGCAGTGCGGCTGGTCGGACCAAGCGCCCCGGCGACGAATCGCGGTCGCCCATCCTGCGCGGCCTCGTCCGCGACGCGACGCGCAATCCGCGCCGACTCCAGATTAATCTCCGCGACGAGTTCCTCGAGACCATAGTCGGCCAGCGACGGTGCGCTCGCATTGAAGGTGTTGGTTTCGATGATGTCAGCGCCGGCAGCGAGGTATTCGCGGTGGATTGCCGCGATCAGGTCCGGCCGGGTCAGCGATAGCAGGTCATTCGCGCCCTTGAGGTCCCGTGGCCAGTCGGCGAAGCGGCGTCCGCGATAGTCGTCCGAAGTGGGGCGCGCCCTCTGGATCATCGTGCCCATCGCGCCATCGAGCACCAGGATGCGCTCGGTGAGCGCCTCGCGAAGCGCTGCAATGCGGGTTTGTCGTGGGTCGTTCATGCGGCCCGCAGCCCCAGCGCGTGACAGATCGCATAGGTCAGTTCCGCGCGATTGAGCGTATAGAAGTGGAATTCCTGTACGCCTTCACGCCGCAGGCGCGCCACCTGTTCGATTGCAACCGATGCCGCAATCATCTTGCGCGTCTCGGGGTCTTCGTCGAGCCCCTCGAACCGTTCGATAAGCCAGGACGGCACGGTGGCGCCGCTGCGCTCGGCAAAGCGCAACAACTGCGAAAAGCGCGTGATCGGCAGGATGCCCGGCACGATCGCAACCGTAATGCCGCGCGCGGCGCAGGCGTCGCGAAACCTCAAGTAGCAATCGGTATCGAAGAAAAACTGGGTGATCGCGCGCACCGCACCAGCGTCCAGCTTGCGCTTCAGGTTGTCCAGGTCCTGCTCTGGGCCAAGTGCGTCAGGGTGGGTTTCCGGGTAGGCGGCGACCGAGATCTCGAAATCGCCGACGCCCTTCAACCCAGCGACGAGGTCCGACGCATACGCGAAACCATCCCGGCGCGGAGCGTAGGGGCCGGTGCCGGCCGGCGGATCGCCGCGGAGCGCAACAATATGCCTGATCCCCTCGTCCCAGTAGCGACGCGCCACGTCCAGGATCTCGCTGCGGCTCGCGCCGATGCAGGTCAGGTGCGGTGCGCCCGTGAGTCGGGTCTCGCGCAGCACGCGCGAGATCACGCGATGCGTGCGGTCGCGTGTCGATCCGTCGGCACCGTAGGTGACCGACACGAATCGCGGCGCGAGCGGCGCCAGCCGCTCGATCGAGGCCCACAGCGTCTTCTCCATGGTTTCGTCATGCGGCGGAAAGAACTCGAACGACACCTGTACCGGCGGGCGGATGGACATTTGATCAAGTATACAATGTCGCCCAGCCGCTCCCGGAGTCGTCGCCAATGCTGGAAAAAAGCCTCGAAAAACTGCTGTTTGCCTGCCGCAGGCTACTCGCGCCGCTGTACCTCGGCCTGTCGCTCGCGTAGATCGTGCTCGGCATCAAGTTCTTCCAGGAGGCCTTCCATGTCATCAGCCAGGTGACATCGCTCGTCGAGGCAGACCTGGTGCTGACGGTGCTCGCGATGATCGACCTGGTGCTGGTCGGCAGCCTGATCGTGATGGTGATGTTCTCGGGCTATGAGAATTTCGTCTCGCGCATCGACGTCGAAACCAGCGGCGACACGCCGGCCTGGCTGTCGAAGCTCGATTCCGGCACGTTGAAACTCAAGGTCGCAGTTTCCATCGTCGCGATCTCGTCCATTCACCTGCTGCGGATCTTCATGAATGCGCAGCACACGCCGAATGACAAGATCATGTGGTACGTGATCCTGCACCTGACCTTCGTGGTCTCCGCCGTGCTGCTCGGGGTGCTGGACCGGATCGCCTTCGCCTCGCACCGCAAGCCCTGAACCGACCTGCCGTGCGTTTCAGTGCAGTCCCGGCGGGGCCTGCTGCGCCCCGCCGTCTGAAAACAGCGCCCCGACATCCACGGCATCGAATCGCCAGGCGCGGTTGCAGAACTCACAACGCACCTCAACGTCGCCACGTTCGCGCAACAGCGCATGCACATCCTCGCAGCCGAGCGTCTGCAGGATGCCGGCGACGCGCTCGCGCGAGCAACTGCACTGGAAAAAAACCGGCGCGCCTTCGAACAGCCGGATATCGTCCTCACCGAACAGGCGGCGGAGCAATTCCCGGCACGGCATCTCCAGGAGTTCCTCGGCTGTCAAGGTCGCAGCCAGCAGCCCGATGCGGCGCCAGTCGTCGTCGTCTCCCGCTCCTGCGATGCGCTGCAGCAGGAGTCCGGCCGCCAGGTGCGGGGTCGCTGCCAGCATCAACCGCGACGGCAGCTGCTCGGAGCGCTCGAAGTACTGCTCGAGGCATGCGGAGAGGCGTCCTTCCTGGAGCGGCACGACACCCTGATATCTGTCTCCGTCCTGCGGCTGCTCGATCGTCACGGCGAGCTGGCCGCCGCCGAACAGGCCGGTGGCCGGCATGGTATCGGCCGGCCATTCGTCATGGCGCGCGACGCCGCGCACTGCGTGCCGATGGTTGCACTGCGCGAGCAGCAGGCGGATCGGGCCCGGGCCCTCGAACTGAAGCGAAAGCCGTCCCTCAAATTTCAGCGCACCCGCCATCAGGACGCTGGCCGCCATCGCTTCGCCCAGCGCGTCGCTGACAGGTCGGGGATATTGCTGGTGTTCGATCGCAGCGCGCCAGCTGGCGTCGAGACGCACGATATGACCGCGGACCGCGAACTGCTCGAACAGGAAGCGGTGCAGCAGGTCACCGCCCGGCATCATGGACCCGCGAGCAGGCGGCGCAGCAGGTCGTTTACCTGCGCCGGATTCGCCTTGCCGCCGGTCGCCTTCATCACCTGGCCGACGAAGAAACCGAACAGCTTGTCCTTGCCTGAACGATAGCCGGCGAGTTGCGCGGGATTTGCGGCCATCACTTCGGCGATCACCTTCTCAATCGCCGACGAGTCGGTGATTTGCCGCAGGCCCTGCGCTTCGATGATTGCGTCGGCCTCTTGTCCCTCGGTCCACATCGCCTCGAACACGTCCTTGGCCAGTTTGCCGGAAACAGTGCCGTCCACGATTCTCTGCAGCAGGCCGGCAAGACGCCGGGCATCGACCGGTGACGCGCCAATCTCGAGGCCGTCGCGATTGAGGAAGCCGGACAGCTCGCCCATGACCCAGTTGGCCGCAAGCTTCCACTCGCCGCCGGTGCCGGCGGCAACTTGTTCGTAGTAATCGGCGAGCTCGCGGCTTGCGGTCAGCACACCCGCGTCGTAGTCGGACAGTCCGTGATCGCGCACCAGTCGAGCCGCCTTCGCATCTGGCAGTTCCGGCAGCGTGCCGCGGATTTCGTCGACCAAGGCATCGTCGAGCGCGAGCGGCAGCAGGTCCGGGTCCGGGAAATAGCGGTAATCGTTGGCCTCTTCCTTGGAACGCATCGAACGCGTTTCATGGCGATCGGAGTCGTAGAGGCGCGTTTCCTGCACCACGCTGCCGCCGCCTTCGATCAGTTCGATCTGGCGCGCAATCTCGAAATTGATCGCGCGCTCGATGAACCGGAAGGAATTGAGGTTCTTGATCTCGCAGCGCGTGCCGAACTCATGCCGCCCCTGGTGGCGCACTGAGACATTGGCATCGCAGCGAAATGAACCCTCCTGCATGTTGCCGTCGCAGATCTCAAGATAACGCACCAGCGTGTGTACTTTCTTCAGGTAAGCCACCGCCTCGCGGGCCGATCGCAGGTCCGGCTCCGAGACGATTTCGAGCAGTGGCGTGCCGGCACGATTGAGGTCGATGCCACTCGAGCTGCCGAAGCCCTCGTGAAATGACTTGCCCGCATCCTCTTCGAGGTGCGCGCGCGTGACGCCGATGGTCTTGCGGGTGCCGTCGTCGAGCACGATTTCAACGGTTCCGGCCTGAACGATCGGCTGTTCGTACTGGCTGATCTGGTAGCCATTTGGCAGGACAGGGTAGAAATAATTCTTGCGCGCAAAGATCGAGCGGCGCGCGACGGTCGCGCCGATTGCCAGCCCGAAGCGCACGGCCATCCGCACGACTTCGCGGTTCAATACCGGCAGCACGCCCGGGTAGCCGAGATCGACGAGGTTGGCCTGCACGTTCGGCAGCGCGCCAAAGGCGGTGGACGAACCTGAAAAGATCTTGGAGCGCGTCGCGAGCTGCGCGCGTGGATCTCAAGGCCGATGACAGTTTCCCATTCGATGCTCATGGCGGATTCATACAAAGAGTGGCGGCACCTTGCGGTGCCATTCCGTGCCGAGCTGCCAGGCGTGTGCGGCCGCCAGCAGGCGCTCCTCCG
>JANNTO010000362.1:0-2830 GCA_031403675.1 Gammaproteobacteria bacterium
CCTTCACTGCATTGGCTTTGGCTCCCGGTGCCGTGAAGACCGGCACGCCGCGTTGCGACAGGAGCGTAACGGGGATGTTGTTGGTACCGGCGCCGGCGCGCCCTACGGCGCGCACGCTCGCTGGAATGGCGATCGAATGCAGGTCGGCGGAACGAACCAGGATCGCATCCGGGTCAACGATCTCGGATGCGATTTCGTATCGATCGCGCGGCAGGCGCTCAAGCCCCTTGGCAGCGATGCTGTTCAGCGTGAGGACCTTGAAGCGCATCAGGCGTGGCGCCGCTCGAAAGCGCGCATGAATTCCACCAGGGCAGCAACACCGGCCACGGGCATCGCGTTATAGATACTGGCGCGGAGGCCGCCAACCGCGCGGTGACCCGCGAGATTCGCGAGGCCGGCTGCTGCGGATTCAGCAAGGAACGGCTGCTCCAGTTCTGGTCTCGCGAGCCGGAACGGCACGTTCATCCACGAGCGGCAATTGCGCGCCACCGGACTCGAATAGAACGGGGTGGCATCGAGTGCCTCATAGAGCATCGCGGACTTGGCGCGATTGCGCCGCTCCATTTCCGCGAGTCCGCCCTCGCGCTTCAACCACTTGAAGACCAGGCCGGCGAAATACCAGCCGAAAGTCGGCGGCGTATTCAGCATCGAACCCGCATCCGCCATGGCGCGATAGTCGAGCACCATCGGTGTCCCGGGACGCGCGCGGCCGATCAGGTCCTCGCGCACGATGACAACGGTGATGCCGGCTGGCCCGATGTTTTTCTGTGCACCGGCATAGATCACGCCAAAGCGCGCCACATCGAGCGGCCGGGACAGGATCGTGGATGACAGGTCCGCAACCAGCGGCACGCTGCCCGTCGATGGGATGTATGGAAATTCCACGCCGTGGATGGTCTCGTTCGGCGTGTAATGGACATAGGCGGCGTCCGGCGACAGCGTCAACGAAGCCTGATCCGGCACAGTCGAGTAATTCGACGCGGATTCGTTCGCGGCAACGCGGACCGTGACGAAGCGCTGCGCCTCGGCGATCGTGCGCTGCGACCAATGTCCTGTGTTCAGGTAGTCCGCCGGCGCGCCGGCGCTCGCCAGGTTGAGCGGTACCGCCGCGAACTGCGCGGTCGCACCGCCCTGCATGAAGAGGACCCGGTAGTTCGGCGGGATCGCGAGCAGGTCACGCAGGTCGGACTCGGCCTGTTCGGCCACCGCCACGAAGCCCTTGCTTCGATGGCTGACCTCCATGACCGACATGCCGCCCTGCCATTCGAGCAGCTCGTCACGCGCCTGTTCGAGCACGGGCAGCGGCAGCACCGCAGGTCCCGCGGAGAAATTGTAGACGCGCACGGTAGCGGTCCGCGGGCCGGCCTCAGCCGGCCCCTTCGCCATCCTGCGAGTCGTCTCCGGCGATGCGCTCGAGACCCACGAGCTTCTCGCCTTCCTCGAGACGCATGATGCGTACGCCCTGGGTGTTGCGGCCCAGCACCGGGATGTCGCTGACCGGGACGCGCACCAGTGTCCCGCTCGAATTGATCAGCATGACTTCATCGTCGCGCTTGACCTGCCGCGCACCGACCAGCGCGCCATTGCGATCGCTGGTCTGCAGCGCGATGACGCCCTGCCCCGCGCGTCCATGCCGCGGGTAGTCGTCCATTTCCGTCAGCTTGCCGTAGCCGCGTTCGGAAACCGTCAGGACATAGCCCTCGCCCAGCACGATCAGCGATGTCACGCGCTGTCCATCGGCAAGGCGTATGCCGCGAACGCCGGCCGCTTCGCGTCCCATCGGGCGTACCTGGTCCTCGCCAAAACGGATCGCCTTGCCATCGGTCGTCGTCAGGAGGATTTCGCGCGCGCCGTCGGTCAGCGCCACGTCGACCAGACAGTCCGACTCGTCGAGCGAAACCGCGATAATGCCGTTCGCGCGCGGACGCGAAAAGGCGGATAGCGGCGTCTTCTTGACCGTGCCCTGGGTGGTTGCCATGAACACGCATCGCGCGTCGTCGAACTCCCGCACCGCCAGCACCGCGGTAATGCGCTCACCCTCGCCAAGTGGCAGCAGGTTGACGATTGGCTTGCCGCGCGCGCCCCGGCTCGCAAGCGGCAACTGGTAAACCTTGAGCCAATAGCACTGACCGCGATCGGAGAAACACAGCAGGGTGTCGTGGCTGTGCGCAATGAACAATTTGTCGACGAAATCTTCGTCCTTGACGGTGGTGGCCATCTTGCCCTTGCCGCCACGACGTTGCGCTTCGTAGTCGGTGACCGGTTGGGTCTTGGCGTAGCCCGCATGAGACAAGGTTACGACCAGGTCCTGGCGCTCGATCAGATCCTCGATCGTCACATCGGACTGATCGGCGACGATTTCGGTGCGGCGCGCATCGCCGTAGGCTTCCTTCATGGCCGCGAGTTCCTCACGGATCACCGTAAGCAGGCGCTCAGGACGCGCGAGGATTTCGCCAAGATCGCGGATGACCTCGAGCAATTCGGTGAACTCGCTGACGATCTTGTCCTGCTCGAGTCCGGTCAGGCGGTGCAGGCGAAGATCGAGGATTGCCTGGGCCTGCGCTTCCGACAGGCGATAGCGGTCGCCGTGCAGCCCGAGATCATCGGCCATGCCGTCGGGTCGCGTCGGCACGTTACCGGCGCGCGCGAGCATCTGCGGCACGGCGCCCGGGCCCCAGCTGCGCGCCTGCAGCGCTGCGCGTGCTTCGGGCGGCGTCGGCGATGCCTTGATGAGCGCGATCACCTCGTCGATGTTCGCGAGCGCGACCGCCAGGCCTTCCAGGAGGTGCGCGCGATCGCGCGCCTTGCGCAGGTCATGGATGGTGCGGCG
>JANNTO010000363.1:0-5032 GCA_031403675.1 Gammaproteobacteria bacterium
TTCGCGGTTCGGCGGAGCCCACTCCGTGACACATAACGCGATATCATGGCTGGCCCGCAAAGGGTGCCCCGCACAGCCCTGAAAATGACTGAAACAGCCTATTTCTTGCCATTGGGCGACGAGCGCCTGTTTGCCTTCCTGCACCTGCCGAAAGGCCCCTGCCGTGGCGGTGCGGTGCTGTGCGCGCCACTCGCCGAGGAGAAGCTCTGGTCGCATCGCGTGTTCGTCAGCTTCGCGCGCGAACTCGCGGCGCGGGGTTATGCAGTACTGCGGTTTGATTTTCGCGGCGAGGGCGACAGCGACCGGACGTTCGAGCACAGCGACCTGACCACGCGACTCGCGGACACGGCGGCCGCGATCGACGAACTGAAACGGCAGGTACCCGAACTGCGCCATGTCACGCTCGTCGGACTGCGGCTCGGCGCGACCATCGCGGCCGCGGTTGCCGCGCAACGTGACGACATTGACCGGCTCGTGCTGTGGGATCCGGTGACCGATGGCGCGGATTACATGCAATCGGTGCTGCGCACCAATCTGATGGCGCAGATGGCGATCCATCGCAAGGTCGTTGAGAGTCGCGAGCAGCTGGTCGAGCGACTTGATCGCGGCGAGACGGTCAATGTTGAAGGCTATCTCGTTTCGGGCCCGATGTTTCGCGGAGTATCGGAACTGCGGCTACCGGAATTGCTCGCTGCCACGCGTTTACCCTGTCAGATCGTGTCGATTACTGCGCGGCCTGCTCCGCCCCGTGTTGATCTCGCGAATCTTGGCTCTGGCCTGGTTCACGTGCAGGTGAAAAGTGCCGTGGAAGAGGCGTTCTGGAAGGAGATCAAGGTTTTCTATCAGCGCGCGGACGATCTGTTTCGCGTGACGTTCGAGTGGCTCGGGGCGGCGGCATGAAACCGTTTCACCACGTCAGTTTCCAGAACCGGCAGGGACTCGTGCTGCACGGCATGCTGCATGAGCCCGATGCGCCGCTGGCGCGCGCCGTTTGCATCCTATTGCTGTCGCCTGGAATCAAGGGTCGAGTCGGCCCGCATCGCCTGTACCTGAAGCTCGCCGAACCGCTGGTTGCCGCGGGATTCCATGTGCTGCGATTCGACTACTACGGCCTCGGCGACTCCGTGGGCGAGCTCAGCGAGCGTGTCATGGCCGACATGTACAACAGCATCCAGGGCGGCCGCTATGTGGACGACACGATCGCCGCGATGGACTGGATGTCAGCGCGGCACGGAATCACACGATTCGTCGGCTCAGGTCTCTGCGGCGGATCGATCAGCGCACTGCTGACCGCCGAGCGGGATCGACGCATCGACTCGCTGCTCGGCATTGGATTGCCGAGCACGCTCGAGGGCGGTGCGCAGAATTTTGACCGGTTCATGACGCGTGGGCAGCTCAAGCAGGAAGGTCGCAGCTACCTGCGGAAAATCCTGCAACCCCAATCGTGGCTGCGTTTCCTGAGCGGAAAATCCGGTTATCGCCTGATTGGGCGGGCACTGCGCGAAGTTTTCGTGCCGCCGAAGCCGCAACCAGTGGCAGTGGAGCCGGATGCCGCAGCCGACAACGCCAATCCGCTGTTCGCGCCGGCCTTTCTGGCAATACTCAAGGCGCAGCGGCCAATCCTGCTGACATTCAGCAGCGGCGACCGCCACCGATTCAATTTCGGCGAGAAATTCGAAGAGCGGTTCGCGAATGCGATCGCCGGGATTGGCCACCCTTACCAGGTTCTCCTGATCGATGGCGCCAATCACGTGCTGTCAGAACAGCGCTGGATCAATGAACTCTTGCAGACGGCCCTGCCCTGGCTCGAGCGTCACTACCCGGCGCGCCAGGCCGGCGCGTAATCAGTCAGGCAGCGCGTTGCGGCGCCGGTCGGTGTCGATCAACTCGATGTTGAGCCCGGACCCCGCGTAACCGAACGCAATCAGTTCGTCGTCGAACGCCTCACCCGGCGCCGGCTGCGCCAGCACCCTGAGCCCCAGCTTCTCCAGTGTCGCTAGCTGGCTTCGCACATCATCCGCCCTGAAGCACAGGTGATGCAGGCCTTCGCCACGTTTCAGGAACTGCCACAAGGGCGACCCCTCGCCAGACGGCTCGATCAACTTGATGTCGATCGAACCGGGGCGCTGAAGAAACTTCACGTTGACCAACTGACGTGTATTGGCAGTCTTGCCGGTCTTCACGGTAAAGCCGAGCAGCTCGCAGAGCTTCGGAGCGGATTTCTCGATCGAACGGACGGCGATGCAGACATGATCGATGCGCACGGCACCCTCCTCGGGCGTAATCCTAGCCGGCCCGCTCCGCGCGCTTGCGCTGGCCCTCGCTCAAATGGCGCTTGCGCAGGCGGATGTTCTTCGGCGTGACCTCGACCAGCTCGTCGTCGCCGATGTACTCCATCGCCTGTTCCAGTGACATGCGAATCGGCGGCGTCAGCAGCACGTTTTCATCTTTGCTTTGCGTGCGGATATTGTTGAGCTTCTTGCCCTTCAGCGGATTAACGACCATGTCGCCTTCGCGGGCCGTCTCACCGACGATCTGACCCTCGTAGACCAGGTCGCCCGGCCCGACGAATAATTTGCCGCGCTCCTGCAGGTTGAAGAGCGCATAGCCCAGCACCGAACCGCGGCCGTTGGAGATCATCACGCCGGCCGAACGCTCGGCGAGTTCCCGATCGACCACCGGGCCGAAGTGATCGAACACGTGATACATCAGCCCCGTGCCACTGGTCATGGTGCGGAAATCGGTCTGGAACCCGATCATCCCGCGCGACGGAATCCTGTAGTCGAGCCGTACCCGGCCCTTGCCATCGGGCACCATGTCCACAAGTTCCGCACCGCGCGCACCGAGCGCTTCCATGACGGCACCTTGCGAGGTCGACTCGACATCGACGGTGAGCTGTTCCCAGGGCTCGAGGCGCACACCCCCCTCTTCCTTGACCACCACGCGCGGACGCGACACGGCGAGTTCATAGCCTTCGCGGCGCATATTTTCGATCAGGATGCCGAGATGCAGCTCGCCGCGGCCGAAGACCACGAACCGGTCCGGGTCATCGGTCTCCTCGACGCGTAACGCGACATTCGAGAGCGTCTCGCGCAGCAGCCGCTCGCGGAGCTGTCGGCTGGTGACGAACTTGCCTTCCTGGCCGAACAGCGGGGAATTGTTGGTCTCAAAGGTCATGCTGATGGTCGGTTCGTCCACGACCAGCGCCGGCAGCGCTTCGACCGTATTCGGATCGCAGATCGTGTCGGAAATCTTCGGCGCATCGAGACCCGAGAACGCCACAATGTCCCCGGCGCGCGCCTCTTCTTCTTCGACGCGCTCGAGGCCCATGAACCCGAATACCTGCCCGATGCGCTCTTCGCGAACCACACCATGGCGATCGATGACGGCAACTGGCATCGCACGGCGCAAGGTGCCGCGACGGATGCGACCGATGCCGATTGAGCCGACATAGTTCGAGTAGTCGAGCTGGCTGACCTGCAACTGAAGGGGCCCGTCTACATCCACATCCGGTGCCGGACAACGCGCGATGATGGTCTCGAACAGCGGCGTCATGTCATTGGTCATCGTCGTCGCGGTGTAACCCGCAACGCCCAGCAGGGCCGACGTGTAGACAATAGGGAAATCGAGTTGTCGTTCGCTCGCGCCGAGGCGGTCGAACAGGTCGAAGGTCTGGCTGACGACCCAATCCGGGCGCGCCTCGGGGCGATCGACCTTGTTGACGACGACGATCGGCGAGAGGCCGTGCACAAACGCCTTTTGCGTGACAAATCGCGTCTGCGGCATCGGCCCGTCGACCGCATCCACCAGCAGCAGCACGCAGTCGACCATCGACAGCACGCGCTCGACCTCGCCGCCGAAATCCGCGTGGCCAGGAGTGTCGACGATGTTGATCCGGTAATCGCGCCACTGGATCGCGGTGTTCTTGGCGAGGATCGTGATGCCACGTTCGCGCTCGAGTGCGTTCGAATCCATGACGCGGTCGGTGACGGGCTTGCGCGCATCCAGCGTGCCGGATTGACGCAGCAACTTGTCGACCAGCGTGGTCTTGCCGTGGTCGACGTGCGCGATGATGGCGATGTTGCGGAGATTCTGAATCACGATTTCATAATGCGGCGCAAAAGGGCCGCGATCTTACACCAGATGGCCGGGGCTCCTTGAACGCCCGGATCAGCCAAGAAAATGCACCTCGGGTGGCATCACCGAGAATGCTCTTAACTTATTGTAATTAAAGCAAAACATCGATTGCGCCCACAATCGCCACAGAGAGCTATTCAACGGGCTGCTGGGCCGTTATGGGGCTCGAAACGGTCAACGGAAGGGCTACCACGCGGGTCAGCCGTTCGCCGCCTACGTGCAGCGTCAGGCGCGCTGTCAGCACCCATTCACCAGCCGACCGGGGAATGACGTCGACGAAGATCTGGTGGCCACCGGTGATCACGGTGGCCGCGAGGACTTTCGGGGCGTAGTCGATGACCCGAATCCCGGCATCGCCTTCGATCGTGACCTCGACGCCGGCGGTCGGAATGCCGGTCCGTAGGTCCAGCAGCAACTGGGCCGGCACATCCGTCAGCAGATCCGGCGCCTCCACGATCCGGACCTCGACCGGCACTTCGGTCGCGGCAGTGCAAGCCGTGCAGGCGAGTGCGATCAGGATCAGGCCACGAGTCGCATTCATGATTGCTCCAGATTCATGAGTTGTTCTTCCAGTTCCGCCACATGCCTCTCCCAGTAACGCACTTCGCCGAACCAGGGGAACGCCCGCGGAAACGCGGGGTCGTGCCAGCGCCTGGCCAGCCAGGCGGCATAGTGAACCATCCGCAGCGCCCTGAGTGGCTCAATCAGCGCCGCCTCCGCCGGATCGAAAGTCGCGAACTGCGAGTAGCCTTCGAGGATATCTGCAAGCTGCGCGCGCGTTTCCGCAGGTCCGCCCGCCAGCAGCATCCAAAGGTCCTGGATTGCCGGACCCATCATGCAATCGTCGAGATCGACGAAGTGCGGACCTGCAGCCGTCCACAACACATTGTTCCGG